>JBBQXI010000054.1:0-13725 GCA_038209805.1 Bacteroidales bacterium
AGGCGAATTGGAACATGGATTTGAAATTTGGCTGACGAGAATTTCAAAGCTGTCAAAAGAATTAAGCATTAACATTTTCTGTTACTGCAATGAAAAATCAACGATTGAAATCGTTGAACATTTGAAAAAGCTCAAAATAAATGTCGCCATTTCTTTCTCAAAGGAATTTGATCTGCCTAATCTGGATCTTCTCCATCGGTATATTTTGCCTGAAGATTTACTGATTTATATTGCAGCCCGCAAAACTTCAGTTTCACACGATAATTGTATGGAAAACATTCAGGAAAAGCTTGAAAAACAATTTGCTTCTACCAGCAAAATTGTCATTTATCCAAGAACTTACCATGTTGACAGCAAGTACAATGAATATGGCGACATTAATCCTGACTCACTCAACCAAGGACTTGAGCGAGTGCAGAAAATCGGTAGAGATTTGGGGAATTTATTGAAAAGAGATCACAAAAGCTAAAAATAGTAAAGGCCTCCGTTTCCGAAGGCCTTATGGGTTTAAACTGATCCCCACCAAATGGGGAAAACTACTTTGAAAAACTAAAACCGGGCGACTAAGCAACTCTCATTGCAAAAGCATTGGTCAGGATGTCAGGATACATTTCCCTGAAATTATCGAAACACCATTCTTTTAAATGACCAATTTCTGATTCACTCACCCAGTTAATACACTTTGCCAGTTCTTTCCGGAATAAATCGCGGCTAAAACTAACCTTTGGTAAAATAACTTTAGCGTACTCTAACATTGTTGTTGTTTTTTTGTGTTTCTGTAATTGTTTCCTAAAAATAACGAATTTTCACCAGTACAAAGTATGTCCAAAATCAGCATTAACAGAGTTTAACATCGTTTACATGCATCTTTGCAAATAAGATCCTGAGATTCAACCCAATATCATATCGAACCAATATTCTGTTTCAAAACATCTTTGGTGACATAATTATACAGCACAAAACAACAGCTTAAAAATTACGATTTAGTTGCAATGGTATTAATAAAACCGGAAACTTTTTGCTCGATTGTACTGTGCCCTTTCAGTGCCTTCACAAATGCTGAACCAATGATTGCACCACTGGCATATTGGCAGGCATTCCTGAAAGTTTCAGCGTTCGAGATTCCAAAACCAATCAACCGCGGATTCTTCAAAGTCATCGAATTTACCCGTTCGAAATATTGCTTTTGAAAATCAGAAACGCTGGTTTTGGCTCCGGTCGTTGAATTGCTCGAAACCATGTAAATAAATCCGGTTGACACCTCATCGATTTTGCGAAGTCGCTCATCCGAAGTTTGAGGCGTGATCAGGAATATATTGTGCAGGTTATTGGCTTCAAAAACAGACTGGAATTCTGTTTCATAAACATCTAAAGGAAGGTCTGGAATGATCAATCCATCGATTCCGATTTCATTACATTTTTTGCAAAAGGCTTCCACTCCATATTGAAGCACCGGGTTGATATACCCCATCAGGATAAGCGGAATTTCAACTGATTTACGGATGTCTTTCAATTGGTCGAACAGTTTCCGAATGCTCATACCGTTTTGTAATGCAATCAGGCTACTGTGCTGAATCACCGGACCATCGGCCACCGGATCAGAAAAAGGCATGCCGATTTCGATCAGGTCAACTCCATACTTAACCAACTCCTGAATAACAGGAACTGTATCTTCCAGATTAGGATATCCGGCAGTAAAATATACGGAAAGTACCTGCTCTTTTTTCTCCTGAAATAGCTTATTTATTCTGTTGTTCATGATTAAATTTATTAACTGCGTTTAAATCTTGTGGACTAACTCAAAAAACCAAACATCATTTGATCTGGTCATCCCGAATATATTTCGGGATCTGCCATCTGAATCTTGAGATCCTGAAACCCCGCCTGACAAGCGAGCGGGCAGGAAGTTCAGGATGACGCCAGTTCGTGATTATTCATCGGGTGACTCTAAGTCACCCGATGAATCTCCAATTCTTTTAATATCCAAAATGTTTTAAATAAGTTTCCATGTCTTTGTCGCCCCTTCCGGAGATATTAACCACGGTAACTTCTTCAGGTTTCATCTGAATCTTCTTTAATACGGCCAACGCATGTGCCGATTCTAATGCCGGAATAATTCCTTCGAGTTGAGTCAGTTCAAGTGCAGCATCCAAGACTTCGGCATCGGTTGCCCACAAGTATTCGGCACGTTTGGTCTTGAACAAATTGGCGTGCATCGGGCCAATTCCGGGGTAATCCAGCCCAGCCGAAATCGAGTATGGCTCAGTAATCTGTCCATCGTCGGTCTGCATCAGGATCGAACGTGAGCTATGCAAAACACCGGGCGAACCCAAAGTCAGAGTAGCAGCCGTTTCCGAAGTATCAACACCCAATCCTGCCGCTTCAACGCCAATTAGCTTCACGTTTTCCTGATCGAGAAAATGGTAAAAAGCCCCGGCAGCATTGCTTCCTCCGCCAACGCAAGCAATTATCCGGTCAGGATTTTCTCTGCCGGTTTGCTCTTCCAACTGCCAGCGAATTTCTTCTGAAATTACCGCCTGAAACCGTGCAACCATATCGGGATACGGATGCGGCCCCACCACCGAACCAATGATGTAATGCGTGTCGACCGGGTTATTGATCCAGTCGCGCATCGCTTCGTTGGTAGCATCTTTCAGGGTTTGGTTACCGCTGAGAGCCGGAATAACTTCTGCACCCAACATCTTCATTTTTTTTACATTCGGCGCCTGACGCTCTACATCAACTGCACCCATGTAAACAATACATTTCAGACCCATCAACGCACAAACTGTAGCCGTTGCCAATCCATGCTGACCAGCGCCAGTCTCGGCAATGATGCGGTGTTTGCCCAATTTTTTGGCCACCAGAATCTGACCAATGGTATTGTTTATTTTATGCGAGCCGGTATGATTCAAATCTTCGCGTTTCAGGTAAATGTGGCTTCCATATTTTTCTGAAAGCCGTTTGGCGTAATACAATGGAGATGGCCGTCCTACATAATTTTTAAGTAGACCGATAAATTCCTGCCTGAAGTCGTACGAATTGATGATTTCGAGGTAATTCAAACGCAATTCTTCAATATTCGGCACCATCATTTCGGGAATATACGCCCCGCCAAATTCGCCGTAATAACCTTTTTGATTCACTTGATAATTCATATTCTGATAGATTTTTGATAACAGATATTAGATTTTAGACCGGATTCCGGAAATGAAGTATTTCACTTTTTCAACATCTTTCAGAGCCGGGCTGATTTCGAAACCGCTGTTGATATCGATTCCACGCCATCGGGGATGACCGAAATTCCAGATAGCTTCCAAATCTTCCGAACCAATGCCACCGCTCAAAAAGAAAGGAACATCGCCTTTGTAATTTTCCAGCAATTGCCAGTTAAATTTTTGCCCTGTTCCGCCAGGCAGCTGGCCTTTGGTGTCGAACAAAAAGTATTCGCACACTCCAGAATAAGCGTTCAACGTAGCAAAGTCGAATGATTCATCCACCGAAAAAGCTTTAAAAACAGATATTCCTAACTCCTGAATTTGTCGACAATATTCAGGAGTTTCATTTCCGTGAAGCTGAACCACATCAAGATTCCAGTTGTGAACAATTTTCAGCACTTTCTCCGGAGTTTCATTAACAAATACGCCTACTTTTTTTACCGATTCGTGAATGGCAGATAAAACTTCAGACAAAGGGTCAAAGCCCACAAACCGTTTGCTTTTGGGGTAAAAAATAAATCCCAGATAATCGGGCAAAGCAGTCACCACTCCTGAAATATTTTCAGGATCGCGCATTCCGCAGACTTTGATTTTCAGTTCGTTCATCTTGTTATATTTTAGTGAGCGGGTGACTTCGAGTCACCTGCTCACTCTGGCTATTTCAATTTGTCAATAAACTCCCTACAGGCTTTGCCTGGATTGTCCGTTTTCATAAACGTTTCACCAATCAAAAAACCTTTAAAACCGGCAGCACGAAGCTGAGCAATGCTTTCAGGATCAGAAATTCCACTTTCCGAGATTTTCACAAACTGATCCGGAATGAGTTTGCTCAAGCGAACCGAAGTCTGCACGTCCACTTCGAAAGTCTTTAGGTTTCGGTTATTCACACCTACCAGATCAACCTTCGGATTCAGCTTCTCCAACTCTTCGGCACTATGAACTTCAACCAATACTTCCAAGTCCAATTCTTTGGCTTTCAGCGTCAGTTCGAGTAGCAACTCCTTGGTCAGGCTTTCAGCAATCAGCAAAATTACATCAGCACCGTGTGCCCGGGCTTCATAGATTTGATAAGGATCGAGCATAAAATCTTTGCGTAAAATTGGAGTTTTAGGATTGGCAAAGCGTGCTTTGGCCAGATTCTCGAATGATCCCCCAAAAAAGTGATCATCGGTCAAAACAGATAATCCACTTGCGCCTGCAGCCACATAAGCAGCGGTAATTTCAGAAGCCTCTGCGGTTTCGTTAATCACGCCTTTCGATGGCGATTTAGTTTTAAATTCGGCAATTACACCACTTGAACCTTCGGCCAGCAAAGCAGCCTTTAGTGAATTGGTTTTCCGTTTAAAATATGGCGAAGCCATTAATGTCTCGACCGAAACTAAAATTTTTGCCTCCGCAATTTCGGTACGTTTATGGTTGTTTATTTCGTCAAGTATATTCATATACGTTTTAAGGAGCCTCCCCCAACCCCTCCGAAGGAGGGGTGAAAGAACCGGCATTCGTTTATTTCTTATTTAATTTTCTCACTTGCAGAACCTACTCCCCTTCCCTTCGGGGAGGGGTTGGGGGTGAGGCCTCTTTTAGTTATTCAATTCCATTAGTTTCTTAAATGCAGCCAGAGCTCGTTTGCTTTTCAGCGATTCGGATGCTTCTGCCACACAATCGATCAGTGATTTCTCAGGATGGATACACTGAATCCCCAGGGCAGTATTGGCAATTACCACATTTTGCTGAGCTTCAGTTCCGGTTCCTTCCAACACGCTTTTGAAAATCTTCGCTGCAGCTTCAACCGTTTCACCACCATAAAGTTCTTTCTGAGGAACCGGTGCAAAACCAAAATCAGCCGGAGAAAGGTTGTCCTCAGTCAGATTCGACACAAAACGAGCATCACCAGTAAGCGAAATTTCGTCGTAACCATCCAGACTGTTTACAATAATGTAATTCTGGCCGCTTTCCCTGAAAACCAGATGATAAAGATCCATTACATCCAAATCATAAACGCCAACCAATTGGTTTTTCGGAAACGAAGGGTTGATGATTGGCCCCATCATGTTAAAAAGCGTTTTCACTTTCAGGGCTTTCCGCACCGACCCAACACTCTTCATGGCCGGATGAAACAATGGCGCATGTAAGAAACAAATTCCGGCTTCCTCCACTTCCCGCTTCAATTTGTCCTGTTTATTGCTGAACTGGTAGCCGAAGTGCTCAAACATGTTTGACGATCCGCTCACAGAAGACGATCCATAATTTCCATGTTTGGCAACTTTATAACCAGCGCCAGCAAGCAAAAACGTGCTGAGTGTCGATATATTAAAAGTGTCTTTCCCATCGCCTCCGGTACCAACCACATCAATTGTGTTGTATTCCGAAAGGTCGATGGCCACGCACAATTCGAGCAATGCCTGACGAAACCCAGCCAATTCTTCACCGGTTATTCGCCGCATCCTGAAAACCGTCAGGAACGATGCGATTTCGGCATCTGAAAACAGCCCTTCGGCTATGCGAACCAACATCTGATACGCTTCAGATTTAGTCAGTATATTTCCTGTAAACAGGTGATTTAATGTATCTTTCATTTTTCTACTGTTGCGGGTTTCGAGTTACGGGGTACGGGTCAACTGCAACTCGGAACAATTTCAAATCTATTTCTTCAACCAATTTGCAATCATTTGCTCGCCAAGCGGAGTCAACACCGACTCAGGATGAAACTGAACTCCTTCGACGTCAAAAGTAGTATGTTTCATCGACATGATCATGCCTTTCTCGTCATAACTGGTCACTTGCAAACACTCCGGAAGGTCAGCTTCATTAACAATCCACGAATGATAGCGTCCAACTGAAAACGTTTCAGGAAGACCATTGAAAAGAATTGTGGGTACTTTGGTGGTGGTAACCGGTGTGGCAATTCCGTGCAAAACGCGATTCATGTTGGTAAGCGATCCGCCAAAAGCCTCGCCAATGGCCTGATGCCCCAAACAAACTCCCAACATACTTTTGGTTGGTCCGAATTTCCGGATAATATCGAGCAACAATCCGGCTTCTTCAGGAATTCCGGGGCCGGGAGAAAGAACTATTTTATCGTATTGCTCCAGATCTTCCAAAGCAATTTCATCGTTTCGGAACACATCAACCGACAAACCTGATATTTTTTTGATGGCGTGTACCAGGTTGTAGGTGAACGAATCGTAATTATCTATGACTACTATTTTCATGATGGTGTAAATTTCAAATTTCAAATTCTGGCTTCGACAAGCTCAGCCATCGTCGCATTTATTTATTTTACTGAATACTGAGACTGAACACTCAGTTGATCTCTCTCGCTATTTCCAACGCTTTTTTCAGAGCGCCCAGTTTGTTATTCACTTCCTGAAGTTCGCTTTCTTCCTGCGAATCGGCTACAATTCCGGCACCTGCCTGATAATAGAGCGTGTTACCTTTGCTCAGGAAAGAACGGATCATGATGGCATGATTCAGCGTATTGTCGAAGCCGAGGTAACCAATGCAGCCGCCATAATAGCTGCGACGTTGATTTTCGTAGGTATCGATCAATTGCATAGCACGATGTTTTGGCGCTCCGGACAATGTCCCGGCCGGAAATGAATCGCCCAAAACGGTAATCATGTTGGTATCTTCTGGCAATTTTCCTGAAACTTCGGATACCAAATGAATCACATGTGAGAAATATTGAACCTGACGATAACTGTCAACCGTTACATCGCTTGCATTGCGACTCAAGTCGTTGCGAGCAAGGTCAACCAACATCACATGCTCGGCATTTTCCTTTGGATCGAGACACAAACGCTCAGCTGCAACACGATCCTCTTCGTCGTTTCCGGTGCGTTTAAAAGTACCGGCAATCGGGTTGATAATAGCGCGGTCTTTTTTGATGCGTAGCTCAGCTTCGGGACTTGAACCAAATATACGGTAAGTACCGTAGTCGAAGAAAAACAAATATGGAGATGGATTCACTGAGCGCAAGGCACGGTAAACATTGAATTCGTCGCCTTTAAACGGTTGCGAAAACTGGCGTGAGAGCACAATCTGGAAAACATCGCCACGGAAACAATGCTCCTTGCCTTTGCTAACCATGTACTTGTATTCTTCGTTGGTGATGTTCGAGACTTCCTCTCCTACCGTATCGAATTGTGTTGGTGAGAAAGTAAGGTTACGGAGCAATGATTCTATTTGACCAATCTCTTTAGTCTCGCCTTCCATCAGGTTTTCGATCAGGTAAATCATGTCTTTATGATGATCTATGGCCACAATGTATTTGTAAAAGCAATATTTCACTTCAGGCACAGAGTAGGCTGCCTTCTTTTCTGCAGTGATTTCAATCTTCTCGAAATACTTCACCGCATCGTAACCAATGTAGCCAAACAGGCCATTTGCCGGTAGGTTTTCGGTTTCTCCGGATAATTTGAACGACTTGAAAAAGGCATCCAGTTGCTGATCGACCCGGCATTCCGGCGAAATCGTTTTTGTTTCCTTTTCGCGGCCATTGTATTCGATCGTAATCTCACCAGAATCGGCTGTAAAGCATGCCATGGGCTTGATGCAGATAAACGAATACGCATTTTCGTGACCGTGATAGTCGGAGCTTTCAAGCAAAATCGAATTTGGGAATAAATCCCTGAATTTCAGGTAGACACTCACCGGTGTTAAAGTATCAGCAAGGATCTTTTTTACGCTGACTTGTACATTAATTTCTTTCATGTGTATGTTTTGTTATAAAATTTTCGAATAAAAAAAGCGGCTTACCGTGTTCCGATAAGCCGCTTTTTTGTTCATTTTTTGACAATGATAGCTACTTCCTTCCACGGTATTGCGAAAAGTTTCTGTGCCACCACCAAATATTTTTCATTGTAATCATCATTCTCATCTTAAATTAAAAAACCTGCTATTCCGAAGAGAAGCAGGCCTTAGTATAGTTTTAAAATACCAATATGGCTCTTACTTCTTACTTTTTAGAAAGAAGACCCCACCACGGAAGCCATATTGTATTTGTATTTTGAATCATGTCTTTAATTTCTGGTGTAAAAAAATGAAATTAATAAGAGAATAACAAGGATTCGGAACGAAAAATTTGAAAAAAGTCAATTATCATTAGAACGATGGGAAATGAGTAGTGGAAAATCGATGGGTGTTAAACTTTCTTTTTCCTCATTTCCAATGACTGATGATCACTTTCTACTGTGCCAATGTAAACCTGAAGCTTACCCCAAAATTGGTTGTTGAAGTCTTAAACGAACCTATCAACGGATGATTCAGAACTTTATCGTAATACAGACGCAGTTGGAAACGGTCGCTAAGCATATAATCTGCTGTAGTTTTTAGCGTGACATTATTTTGCCCTGCGGTTAGTTGTTGATCCTCTTCAACAATTTTTCGGAGTATCGTTAAATTTTTCCGAAACGACAGATCTGCCCTTACATTTAGATCGTTTGAATATGCTTTTTGCGATTTTTTTGTTTTTACAATCAAGTCCATTCGGGTAAATCGATATCCAACACCAAAAACCATTTCTTTGCTTAACACCTCGGTAAGCTGGCTATTTGAGAAACTTAAAGCAAGGTTACGGGAAGATTTAAGCTCAACCCTGGTTTCAAAGTCGTTAATCCATGTAACATCCAGTCCAATTAGCGGACTAAATTGCTCTGAAATACTTACTGAATTAATGTCGTTCGGGCCAACAAAATCGCCAAGTGTATTTCTCACATAACTAAAGCCGTCGCCATATAGTTTTTCGTTGTAATCAAGATTGGATATAAACGACCCCACATTATAACTCGACCGGTAAGCGTGGTTAAAACTTAAGGTTTTAAAGTATTTCTTCAGAAATTCTGACTTCGAAACAACTCCTTCATAAGTGATTCTCCAGTTTGGGCGCATGTATTTCATGGATGGGAACGGACTTAATGCAACTTTATCGGCCGACTGCCCGGTATAAGCAGCAATAAATGCAGGAACCAATACCTGAGGTGAAGTTGAACCGTAACCAACCGGGAATCCTGTATTTGGATCAGGAACATTCGGGTTGTAGCCTTGAGCTCCAAGCCTTTGATTGGCAAGTCTCTGGGCAATTATCTCCCGATTACTCTTTAGCGCATCAAATGCTTTAGACGGATAGGTTACATTACCATCAGCATCCGTTTTTGACATCTTACTGAAAGCAGTGTTCATGGTATTGATAGACATAGTAAAATTACCACTTACCGATCGATTGACCGGATCAAACTGATGAGTTGAACTGTCGTAATTGTAAAACTCAGTACTACGTTCAGAATAGGTGCGGTTAGCATTTAAATCAATCCGAAGATCAGGAAAAGGCTCAACATTGGCGCGGAAATTAAACGTTTCGCTGTGCGACATGACATACGGAGAATTGAGTGTTGTGTCGCGCGTAATCCAACCTTTTGCTCCGGCCTTCATGGCAAAATCCTTATCCTGCCATCCAAGGAGGAATGGAATTCCAGGGGAAGTCGTCTGTCCGGGAAGATCGCTGTACATGGTCTTGTCGGGCGTATAATTACCTACTCCAAAAATACGGGGTTCAGGCATAAATCCGGGCATCACAGTTCCATCGGTTGTTGAATAACTTAATGAAATGCTGCGAACACTCATTAATGCGCGTGCTGTATACTGGACCAGCTTCTGCCCTAAATCACGGATTACCTCAATTTTTCCTTTAACCACAAACTTCACTCCCGATAAACTTTTATCAGAAGTAAAACTGACGCGATTCTCATTAACAACAACAACTTCACCTTTAACGATTGAACCATCTTTGCCAATTGCAGTTACCTCAACGTCCTTCGTTTTAAGTTTGTGGAATATCGATTTTGGTGTATTGGCTTTTAATCGAACATTGTCAGTCGAATACTGAACGACTTTTATTTTTGGCGCAGCCTTTTCCTTTACAGGAGCCGCTTGTTTCGGCTGACCAGGCTTACTCTGTCCTTGTCCTTGACGGGATCTGTCCATGCGCTGCTGTTGTCGTGAACTTGTTCCGTATTTCTGGTTTATATCCTTTAAAAATCCCACCTTGTTATAAAGAGTAACCATATTGAGCTGTCCATTCAATTGAAGGTTCCGCGAGTTTTCGATCACGTTTCCGAGAACCACCGATTTATCTGTAATTGCTCCCGCCTGCCAATCGTACATTCCCTGATAACGAGCCGAAAGAGAGGTCCAGTCGAGCAATGGTAATTTATTGATTGGTACCATATAATTTGCATTGATCACGTGGTGATACAACGTTGGACGACCCAAATTGAGTAAATTGGCTATAATTGAGTCTCTTTTTAATGTGTAGTCGTCGTCATTACGGTTAATACGACCGGCCGGTTCATCAATACGGGCAGTATTCTGTGAAGAAAAATCCAATTCCAGACTGCGTGTTAAATTATACCGTAAATCAACGTAGCGGTTCCAAATGAAATCTTTATTGTAGGTAGGAGAAACGATAAGGTTTGGATTTGAAATATTTCGCAACTGTATTTCATTGTAATACCGGTACAAATCTGTCCGGAATGAAAATTGTGACGGCATAGGCGAAATATTGAAATCGCGGATCAACCTGAAAATATTACTTTTCAGAAGTTTCGAGTTTTTAAATGGCTCGTAAGTTGCCGGTCTACTGTTGAAATTATAAGAAAATAATGCCCGATATGTTTTTTCGACGTTAAACTCTGTATTGACATCCCTGCGATTAACCTTGCTATAAGCATAGGTTACCGAAAAGTTAGTCGGGTCGTAAAACCGTGGCTTGCCCGACTTACTGGTTCTATCGATTTTTACATTTGTGAAATTGAGGCTCTTTCGAACAACCAAATCCTGTGCAATATTTTTGATAGAATCTTTTGCAGCTTTACTCCCCGCGTTGCTGAGCGCATCTTTCATGGTTATATCCTCGTCAACCGGATTGTATTTCGGATTGCTAATACTTCGCGAATAACCATAATACATTGGTATTTTAACTTGTGCCTTTTCAGGGAAAAATTTACCAAGTTCAAGGTTGGCAGCCACATCGATTTGGCTCAAATCGGCCATCGCTCGCTCGTTCACCTTTTGGTTAATACTTCCAAAACCAACACTTCTGTAACTACCCGCCATTATTACGGTTCCCAGATCGGCCAAACGTGCGGTAACCCTTCCGTTTGCAGCCCAACCTCCACTTTCGTCAAGGCCGGCTAAAGCGAGTTCGTTTAGCCAAACTTCAATCGACTTCGGTCCATAATCGTTAAGGTCTTTATCTTTATAGCGAATACCAAGCATCATCACCTCCACATTGCCCAAATTCGGGTTTCCCTTGATACTGATGGTTCGCGATCCTTTCAGGATTGAATATACCTTTGATAAACTAACTCCTGAATTGGCTACACGAAGTTCTGCATTTCGTTTCAGTTTCAAATTAGTAAGAATATCCAGGGCAAGATCCACACGGTTTGTGTCTGGCCAAACAGCATATCTGTCGGCTTCGTTTTCGCTGCTATAAATAGGACCCGGTTGTGTCAATGAAAGCGGAACCTCATACTCGTAGTAATTGTTATAATAATCCGAACCAATCCTTACAAACAAAGACAAATCGCCATCTTTAATTGATGGCTGTCCCTCAATCGTTTCGGCATGAACATCCATTTTAAGTCGCTTGTAATTGCGGAAATCCATGCTCAGAGTCTTGTAGGCAGCACGCGACTCACCTTCCTCCAAATCAATTGCACGCATAACCAACGACTGTTCGTTCAGTTGAAGAAGCTGTGGACTGGATGGGTCGATAACGCGTTCGACTCCCGGAGGCAAAACGTAATGTATCGGAGATCTACTGGCATTTTCTTCAATATTTACTGCTGAAAGGTCGAATTGAGAGTTCAAATTGTTATTTAAATTACCATCGACATTGCCGGTATATTTACGCCAATCGGCACGAACCAAGTCGAGGGTGGCAAAACGTAGGAATGTAGGCTGAGTGAACCCTTTCAGAAACATCCTCATAAAACGAATCGATTTAAAATCGGAAATTGATCCAAATGATGCATCGGGATTTTTGACTGGTATCTTGAACTGGTACCACCTCACTGAATCCGCAACTGTATTATTTTTTAATTTAACATTCCGGGCTACCCTGATATCGGCAATTGAATTTTTTCCAACAACCATATCTTCACGACGAACACTTATTTTATATTGGAAATAGCGTTCGTATTCGTTTAAGGTATTGTCGCTGTTAATGTCCTCCATGTCGGGTTGTGTGGAAGCTGAAGTTGTATACGACTCTTTCGACATTTCGGCAGTGGGCGAGTTTCCATCCGGGCCATTAAAATTTTTGTACCGCTCCAATATCCCAACTTGATCCTTATCAAAGTCAGATCCCCGGAAATAATGGAAATCATCACTCGAAGGATCCGCCTCAACTTTGGCAAGTGCAACCGGATTCAGAATAGTTTTCAATGTTTCCAAATACGGTTTTCTGAAACTTTGTTCATCGGCATCGTTCATCCCATCTAAGCCGAGATCCTGATACGTGCGACTTTGAACGTTATTATCAAACTCCTTTACGAGAGACTGTTGTTTTGGGACTCTACCCCACGCTGTAGTGTCAACATTGGCCAGTTCGGCCGAGGTTGGCAATCCATTTTCGAATGATTTCCGTGAATCTTTCAAAATATCCTCCGATACATCGCCCAGGTTAAAATACAAATCGCCTCCTTGGTTTAGTTTAAGCGGATCGTTGATAAAAGGATCCATCACCCAGAATTCGATGTATTCAATGTTTGCTGCTTCAAAATCAGTAGTCTCAACTTTGCGCATCATACCGCCCCAACGAGATTCCGGATCGCGTAGGGTTCCATCGGCATTCACCCCACGCGAATAGGCTGAAGGCTGGCTATCGAAATTATAGGGTCCTCTTTCCTCCGGATAAAAAGCAAGATCCAGAATCGGAATATTTGTTGGTAATCCGATCTGTGTTTGCCGGTCTGGAAAAATTTCGGATTCATAAACTTCACGAACAAAATGATTTGACTGAAGGTCAGCATTCTTTTTAATATAATCAGGTGTTGTCGGGCTATTCCTTAAAAACAGTGGATCAATAACATACCAGGCCAATTTTGCCCGGTTGAACCCATATGCCAAATCATCGGTTAAAGATGCTTCAGGAAACATGTTCTGTTTTTGCGGCGTACTTGCCAACACCCAGGCCGAACGCGTTTTCATGTCAATGGAAGTCTTTGTTGCCTCAAAGTCGTCGATATATACCGTACCAGTTCCTGATATGACCTTAGAATGACCGGGAACCAACTTGGCAAACTCGCCGTCAAATGCTATTGATGAATTTTCCTTAGTTGAATAAAATGGCAATTTATCGAGCATTTTAGTGATTAACCGTGATTGATTGGAATAACTTGCATCCAATCCGAGCATTGTATTCGAAATTGGATCATCGCCATAGTTAACCTTCTGTGTTAATGGCCGTTCTTCCATGTGTAAAACGGTTGCGCCCAAGCTAAAC
>JBBQXI010000055.1:0-13708 GCA_038209805.1 Bacteroidales bacterium
AAGTCCTATGATTTCGATAATTTAGACACCACCGGGCTCATCTTCACCACCCAATGCCTGTCTTTCTCATCAAACCGACACACAATTTCCTGCAACGGTTTTATCGCCGGGCCTTTCAGGGGATTTCCGGTTTTAGCGTCAAATTGGGAACCATGACAATTGCATTGCAATGTAGTTTCTGTTCCCAAACCAATGCGGCAACCGGCATGGGTGCATTTGGTCAAGAAAGCCCGCACCGATTGATCGCTCCGAAACAAGTAATACTTTTTATAATAGCTCACTCCCATCGGTAAATCCAGACCATGCCTGTATTCCATTCGGTTCTCATGTTCAATTTGGAAGCCTGAAAGCCGATACCAAATCCAGCCAATCAGACCCAAAATCAAGCCTGACGTAATTCGAAAAAATGTATTTCGCGAAATCGGTTTTTGTATTCCCATTATAAATAACATTCAGCGATTCAAATCTACAACTTTTATATCTGAACCAACCCGATCCTTTTTGTTTTCAAAAACTGCGTTAGATCAGTTTTTTTTATGATAGTGGTCATAATTAAACATGAGACAATTAAATACAACATATCTAATTGTCATACAAGTACTTAACTATACATCTGCAACTATCTACATATTTAGAGTACAACTCATTTGCGAAACCCAAGCAATCATTTACTTTTGTTTAGATCATTGTCACAACGATTTTGATTTCGATCAAAATAATTCCACAAAATTCTAAATTTCAACAGAATGCATAGTCGGAGGAATTTTATAAAAATCAGTTCATTAGGGATCGGCGCAACTGCCATCGCCGGTGGCACCATTAAATGGGCTGTGGGTGCTTCCTCAAAAAAGCTTTCAGGAGGATTAAAATCGGATCCTATATTGAAAAAGGTTACCACCTATTGTGAGGTTTGTTTTTGGAAGTGTGCCGGATGGGCACATGTTACAACTGAAGGCACAATTCAGAAAATTACAGGAAATGATGACGATCCGCAATGTAACGCTCGACTTTGCCCGCGCGGAACTGGTGGTGTCGGTATGTTTTCGGACCCAGATCGATTAAAAACGCCTTTGATACGTGTGACCCAAAATGGTGAACAAACCTATCGTGAAGCAAGTTGGGAAGAAGCGCTTGATTTCATCGCTAAAAAGATGAAGGAAATTGCTGAAAAAGATGGCCCGGAAAGCATGGCGCTATTCAACCATGGAAGTTCGGGCAAGTATTTTACACAATTGCTCAATGCTTATGGCTCAAATAATGTGACTGCACCATCGTTTGCTCAATGCCGTGGTCCACGCGATACGGGTTTCGAACTCACTTTTGGTGAATCGGTAAGCAGTCCGGAAGTAACTGATATCCGCGATACACGGTGTCTGGTTCTGATCGGATCGCATATTGGTGAAAACATGCATAATGGTCAGGTTCAGGAAATGTCGGAAGCCATCGACAAGGGGGCAACCATCATTACTGTCGATCCGCGATTATCAACAGCCGCAAGTAAATCGAAATACTGGTTACCTATTAAACCATCGACCGATCTGGCTCTCTTGCTATCATGGATTCACGTACTCATTTATGACGATCTTTACAATAAAGAATATGTAGCCAAATATGCTGAAGGCTTCAACGAACTGAAAGAACATGTTCGAAGTTTCACTCCGGAATGGGCGTACGGAATTACAACCATCAAACCCGAACTCATCCGCAACACTGCCCGCGAAATGGCGAATGCTGCACCGGCAACAATCATACATCCCGGACGTCACACAAGTTGGTACGGCGACGATGTTCAGCGTTCACGTGCCATTGCTATCCTTAATGCTTTGCTGGGATCATGGGGAAACAGAGGTGGAATTTTCTTCAAAGAAGGTATTAAAGTTCCTGATTTTCCGCACCCGGCATATCCAAAACCAAACTGGTCGTGGCAAGACACGCTTAACGGAAGATATCCATTAGCTAAAGAATCAATTACAAATACAATAATAGAAGCATCTATTCCGGCAGAAGGAAATACTCATCCGATAAAAGGCTGGATTGTTTCAGGAACGAATCTAATCGTTTCGATTCCGCTGAAAGAGCAATTGATGAAAGCCATGCAATCGCTCGAATTATTGGTTGTTGTTGATACCATGCCAATGGAAATTACCGGATATGCTGATGTGGTCTTACCTGAATGTACTTACCTTGAACGCTATGACGATCTGCGCGCTACAGCTCACCGTGAACCAACTCTTGTGATGCGAATGCCTGCTGTTGAACCGATGTACGAAACAAAACCAGCATGGTGGATTGCCAAACAAATCGGAGAACGCCTTGGACTTGGTGCTTATTTCAACTTTACCGATTTTAAAGAAGTAATCGATTGGCAGCTAAAACAGCTGGGGTTGTCGCTTGAAGAAATGGAGCGTATTGGTGTGAAAAAATATGCACGAAAAACGCCAGCTTATATCTTACCCGATTCGGATCATAAATTCAAAACCGCTTCAGGAAAAATACAATTATTTTCAAAGGAACTGGAAGAAGCCGGATTCGATCCAATGCCAAAATTTACGCCTCATGCCCAACCAGAAGAAGGCTTTTACCGTCTGATTTATGGACGTGCTCCGATGCACACCTTCAGTCGTACTGCCAATAACCGGAATTTGGTGGCACTGATGCCAGAAAATGCAGTCTGGGTCAATCCACAGGTTGCTGAATTGTGGGGATTGAAAAAAGATCAATATGTATGGCTAAAGAATCAGGATGGTGTAGTTTCCAATTTTTCTGTTAAAGTTAGGGTTACAGAGCGCATTCGATGGGATTCGGTATACATTGTACATGGCTTTGGACACCATCATAAACCGCTGACGTATGCCTTTGGACGTGGTGTAAACGATACTGAATTAATAACCGATGTGGCGATTGATCCAATCATGGGAGGAACCGGAATGCGTGGAAATTTCATCACATTTTTGAAAGATGAACCTAAAAAGGAGGCTAAATCATGAGATATGCAATGGCTATTGATACCCGGAAATGTGTAGGCTGTAGCGACTGCGTGGTAGCCTGCCAGACCGAAAACAATGTACCGGTAGGTTTCTGCCGCGATTGGGTGGTTGAAGTTGTTGACGGAACTTACCCAAATGTAAGCATCGAACTTCGCACCGAACGTTGCAATCATTGTGATAACTCTCCATGTGTTCGTTGCTGCCCGACTGGAGCAAGTCATTTCGAAGATGGCGGAATTGTTTTGGTTGATCACGACAAGTGTATCGGCTGCGGAGCCTGCATCCAGGCCTGCCCCTACGATGCCCGTTACTCGCACCCTGATGGATACGTTGATAAATGCACATTCTGCATTCATCGTGTTCGCGAAGGAAAAAATCCGGCCTGCGTAAGTGTTTGCCCAACCAGTTGCATGAATTTTGGCGATCTCGACGATCCGAATTCAAAAATTGTAAACGTACTAAAGAACCGGAAATTCAAATCACTGGCTCCTGAAGCAGGTACCAAACCACAGATATTTTATCTCATTTAAACCCGCGAAAACTATAAAAGATGAAAGAAGAATTATTCGCAAGTGGACGCAACATTCCAAATATAGATCCTTATCTAAATATATGGCACTGGCAAATTCCAAGCTATCTGTTTCTGGGTGGTTTAGCTGCAGGGATTCTCTTTTTTGCCAGTTTTTTTACCATAATGGGCAAAGAACACAAAATGGAAGCTACTGTTAAAAAAGCGCCATTACTCGTTCCTTTTATATTGATGCTTGGACTTTTCTTTCTGTTTCTTGATTTGAAACACAAACTTTACTTCTGGCAATTATACACTACCATTCGTTTGGAATCGCCAATGGGTTGGGGTTCATGGGTTTTAATGATCATCACTCCAATCTCTATTCTCTGGTCGGCGAGTTACGTTAAAGAGGTATTTCCAAATTGGGATTGGAAATTCAAGATTCTGAATACAATAGAAGCTTGGTTAATTAAAAACAGGAAAATCATCGCCTGGCCAATGGCTATTTATGCGGTAATTCTTGGTATTTATACCGGAATTCTATTATCAGCATTCAATGCCAGGCCTTTATGGAATACATCGATTCTCGGGCCACTGTTTTTGGTCTCCGGGATGTCAACTGCCGCAGCGGTCATCATGCTAATGAGTAAAGATCATAAAGAGCGAAAGATTATGGGAAGAATTGATATTCTGCTAATTATTGTAGAACTGTTCTTTATTATCCATTTATTCATGGGCTTTCTGGCCGGATCAGAAGTTCAGATTAATGCTGCAAACCTATTCCTTGGAGGAAAATTCACCGCTCCGTTCTTTGCTTTCGTTGTAATTCTTGGTCTGATATTCCCTGCTGTCCTTGAAGTTTTTGAACTGAAGGGTTATAAAGTACCAATTGTTGTACCAGCAGTGCTAATTCTTATAGGAGGATTGATCTTCAGGTTTCTGATGGTCGAAGCTGGTCAAATTACACGATATCTTTACTGATCCGTGTTGTGGGATTGGTGTTGCGGGTTTTAAACTCGTATCCCGAAACCCGCAACTCGCAACAATTAAAAAATAATACATATGAAGAAGATAAAAAACGATGGATCGTTCTACCTCAACCCATATTTGGGTGGAGTGATACTTGGAACTGTTCTTTTGCTTTCGTTTTACATTTCGGGACGTGGAGTTGGAGCCAGCGGAGCCGTAAAAAACACAGTTGCTGCAACGGTAAATGCTGTTGCACCGCAGCATGTTGAGAAATCAGCATATTACAGTCAGTTTGCCGGCGGCGACAATAGACCAATGAACAACTGGCTAATTTATGAAGTCCTCGGAGTTTTAGCCGGAGCATTTATTTCGGGAATTATTTTTAATCGCCTGAAAATGAAAGTTGAACATTCACCCAAAATCACCTCACGTCGCAGACTTTGGTTTGCTTTGGGGGGAGGACTCGTTTTTGGATTTGGCGCACAGCTTGCCCGCGGATGTACCAGTGGAGCGGCGTTAAGCGGAATGGCTGTTTTATCGTTCGGAGGTTACATCACCATGGTTGCTATTTTCGGAACTGCCTTTGTTGTTGCATGGATTTTCCGTAAAAACTGGATCTAACTATTTAAGCTAAAAATTATGATAGGACCAATCATTTCTTCAGGAATAATCTCCCAGGCATGGGACAATATATTTGCCGTACTAATTGGCATGGGTTTTGGATTCGCGCTTGAGTCATCAGGATTTTCGTCATCTCGCAAAATTATCGGCACCTTTTTCGGCTACGACTTTGTGGTTGTGAAAGTGTTCTTCACCGCTGCCATAGTCTCTTCAATTGGCTTGCTATATCTCAGCTACTTTGGACTTGTAGACTATTCCTTACTCTACATTCAGCCAACCTTTTTAACGTCGGCTATTGTTGGCGGAATTATCATGGGAATTGGATTCTCGATGGGTGGTTTTTGCCCCGGAACCAGTTTGTGTGCCGCAGCAGTCGGCCGACTCGACGGACTCGTTTTTTTCGGCGGAATGTTCCTTGGCGTGTTTCTGTTTTCTGAATCATTTCCGTTATTCGAAAATATGTATTACAGCGGTTCGGAAGGCGCAAAAATGATTAATTCAGTCTTCGGGATTTCACCCGAACTGTTTACATTCTTTCTTGTCTTGGCCGCCGTGGGCATGTTCTTCGGAGCAGCATGGGTTCAGAAGAAAGTTAAAAAAGTAGAATACTAAGCTTTTAAAATCATGGATAGAAAATACACTATACTTGCTGTTCTTCTGATTATTTTGGCCTTGGGATTGGTTGTTCTGCCAAAGAAAAAAGATTTGAAAGAAACTGATCCGAAGTCTTTATTGTCGGCAATTACCGAAAAGTCGAGGTACCTTTCGGTTGATTTGGTTACTCACCGAATCATTGAAAACGATCCTACCTTGATGCTCATCGATCTGCGTCCGGCTAATGAGTTTAAAGCATTTGCCTTGCCAGGAGCTATCAGCATTCAACCCGATTCGCTGCTTTCGGCTACCACACTTGAATTGCTTAACCAACCCGGTAAAGATAAAATATTGTATTCCAACTCAGATCTAATGGCTGAAAAAGCCTGGCTACTTGGCACACGCTTTTCAATCAGTCGGTTGTATATCCTGAAAGGTGGTTTGAACGAATGGTATAACACGATCATCAAATCGGACGAGGTCTCTTCAACAGCATCGTCGGCTGACCTTGACCAGATGAGTTTCAGAAATGCTGCCCGCCAATATTTTACCGGAGCAGGGCAAACTTCAGAAACACCTGTCGCTGCAAACGCTCCGGTAAAAGTCAATGTCATCAGAAAAGCACCTGAAGCCAAATCAGGAGGTGGTTGCTAAAAACAAGGCAAAGGGCAAAAGTAAAAAGGCAAAAGTAAAATCTAAAAAAGCACCAATGAATCAATTCATTAAATCAAATAAACCTTGGTTGAGCTTACTCGGACTGGCAATCATTATCGTGTTTCTGGCATTTCTCTTCCGGCCAAAATCGCCTGAATACCAAACGGAGACTCAGCAAGCGATGAAAATGATGGTTGATCAGCAGAATCAGGTAGCAGTTTCTGATCTGGCGGGTAAACAGCTCATCGACATACGTACAACCGAATTATTCGCGCAGGGACATGCCGAGAATGCCATCAGTATTCCTGTTCGAAACCTACTCGACGACGAATCGCTCGAACTGTTTAACCGACTTTTAAAAAACGGGCAGACGACAGTTCTTTACGGAAGCGATGAATTGCAAACCGTTGCACCCTGTTTACTTTTACAACAGATGGGCTACACCAACCTGAAAACCTTAGAAGGAGGATATGTTGCAACCAATGAATTAAAGAAACCAGCTTTACCCGCTACAGAAGTAATGATGCTGGATACCGCAGCGATGAAGGCAAAACACGAAGTAAAAGGACCTCAACCAGAGAAAAAGAAACCTCAGGTTGTAATTCCTGTTCGCAAAGAAGCCGCATCAGGCGGAGGTTGTTAAAAAATATAAAACCAAGAATACCAAATAGCATCCGATGATGCAAATACGCCAAGAGGCTGTATCAAAAGTCTAAACAATTGCAATTCCAGTCATTCCGAATTTATTTCGGAATCTGACAATTAATGCGTTGAGATTCTGAAACAAGTTCAGGATGACTGGATAAATGACTTTTGGTACAGCCATTTTCTGTTTTGTTGATTTTAATCACCCGATTCGAATGACCTTGCTCATCATTTGCAAATATAAAAAGGTCTAAGTTCGATGTATTAAATCCAGATAAATAAAGTACTTCTCTGGATCAACAAAACACGAAACTTATGGAAAGCCTATTCTCATTTAATCCAAATCCGCTGGTTCGCTATCTTCAAAAACCTGCCGAACTATTTACCCGCGAAGATCTGATCAAATTTGTTGAAGGAAACCAAATTCAGCAATTGAATTTCAGGTATGTCGCCGGCGATGGACGACTTAAAACACTAAATTTTATCATCACCGGACATGAACATCTGGAAAGTATACTCACTTTTGGTGAACGGGTTGATGGGTCAAGCCTTTTCCCTTTTATGGAAACCGGAAGTTCTGATTTATATGTAATCCCCCGATACCGAACGGCCTTCATCAACCCATTTGCTGATGTATCTTCACTTGAAATACTCTGCTCTTTCTTTGATCATGAGGGAAATCAGCTCGAATTATCACCAGAATACGTTCTGCAAAAGGCACTCTCACATTTCAGGAAAGCCACTGGATTAAACATGAAGATGATGGGCGAACTTGAATATTATGTGAACAGTAAAATTGAGGGAATTTTTCCAGCGGCTGACCAAAAAGGCTATCATGAATCGGAACCATTTGCCAAATATGAAGGAATGCGCAAAGAAGCGCTTCGGCTGATTGCTTCTTGCGGTGCTAAAATCAAATACGGACATTCGGAGGTCGGAAATTTTTCGATGGGCGATGAATCTTTTGAGCAGCACGAAATTGAATTTCTACCAACGGATCCTGAATTTGCAGCCGACCAGCTCATCATTGCCAAATGGGTGTTGCGCATGCTTGCCGAAAAGCGGAAAGTTGAGATCAGTTTTGCACCGAAAATTACAGTCGGAAAAGCCGGTAGCGGACTTCATTTTCACATGCTGATTGAGAAAGACGGGCAAAATGTTGTTCTGGAAAATGGGAAGCTGTCGCCCAATGCACGAAAAATGATTGCCGGAATACTGGATGTTGCTGATGCCCTAACCGCATTCGGAAACACCATTCCAACCTCCTATTTGCGCCTGGTTCCCAATCAGGAAGCACCTACAAAAATATGCTGGGGCGATCGTAACCGCTCTGCATTGGTGCGAGTTCCGCTCGGATGGACAGGCAAGCAGAATATGGCAGCCAAAGCCAACCCCGACATTAATGTATCGGCTAAAAATGGAGATAGCCGCCAAACCTTTGAGTTTCGGGTACCCGATGGAAGCGCAAATATTCACCTGATTCTGGCCGGATTAATTGTGGCGTCGTTACACGGTATTGAAATGCCCAATGCCCTGGAAATGGCCGATCAATTGTATGTGGAAGGAAATATTTTCAGGAATATACCAACACAACAATTGCAGCAATTGCCTGCGTCGTGCGTTGAATCGGGAGAACGGCTAAAAACGAAGCGCGAGATTTTCGAAAAGAATGGCATCTTTCCGAAACAATTGATGAATTTCACCATCGAATCGTTAACAGCATTTCAGGATAAAAATTTGAGCAGTGAATTGATGGGAAATGCAGAGGCTACAAGAGCCATCGTCCTCAAATACATTCATTGTCAATAACCGAGATCCATCCCAACGATCTTCGTATTTGACGCGCAATGCTCTAATCATCCGAAACTCAATTCGGATGATTAGAGCATGTATTTTCGATACAAACACAATTTGAAATAAGTTCACGTCCATCCTTACTTTCCAAATTGCGCCCATCATCTTTAAGTTAGTTTTCAAACCAAGATAAAACTATCAGATTCGGTTATATTCTATTCTGAAAAATATTTTCACTGCCTATTTTGAGATTCTCTGTCGTTCAAAAAATACTTTTCGAACGATTTCACATCCTACTGAACGACAAAATCGATTCAAATTGAAAAATATTTAATTTATTTAAAAAAACACCCAACTCATATAATATTAATATTCAATTATTTAAGAAATATATTCAAAATAATTAAAATATTTTAGTACTATGTGTTGCATGGTATTAGTTTTTCTATATATATTTGCAGTACAAATAACAATGCAACGAAAGGTAGAATTTTTAAAAATGTACTATACACATTGTAACAAATTCAAATTTCAAGCGTCTATAGAATCAGAAAACAATTTTTAGAAACAGAAAACAAAATTTTAAACATTAAATCTCAAAGTCATGAAAACACAAATTAGAACCTTAATTACAATTAGCGCACTAGTATTTACCGGAGTATTAAATGCTAATTCAGCAGTAAATTTCGAAGAGAAAAATTCCGGATTGATCAATGCAAACGAAAGTTTAACCGTTTTGAATGAAAAAATTGTTTCGTTCGAAAGTGAACTAAACGGAAGTATTGACTATGGAAAAGAAGCTTTGTTGGTTACTGAATGGATTGCCGATATGGCAGAAGCAAAGGCTAACCAAAAGGTGATGGAAATAGGATTTGTTGCACCGACCGAAACAATCAGTTCTTTCGAAAATGAAGTCGTGAATGAAAACAACAATGAAACAACCGACTTCGGTAAAGAAGCTCTATCAATAACTAAATCAATTGCTGACATGGAAGAAGCCAAGGCTATCGAGAGAGTGATGGAAAGAGGCTATGTTGCACCGGTTGAAACAAGCAACTCATTTGAAAATGAAGTTGGGTATGAAAACAACAATGAAACAACTGACTTCGGTAAAGAAGCTCTTTTAATTACTAAAGCAATTGCTGACATGGAAGAAGCCAAGGCTATCGAGAGAGTAATGGATAGAGGCTATGTTGCCCCAAGTGAAACAAACAATCCTTTCGAAACTAAAAACAGTATTGAAACAACCGACTTCGGTAAAGAAGCCCTTTTAATAACTAAATCAATTGCTGACAAGGAAGAAGCAAGGACTATTCAGAAGATGATGGAAAGAGGTTATGTTGCACCTGCCAATACAGACAATTCATTCGATAATGAAACAGCAGATTTCGGGGAAGAAGCTCGATTACTTACCAAGTTAATTGCCGATAAAGCAGAAGCTGACACTATTCAGAAATTTGTTGCCGAAGGGAAATTAATAGCAAATGAATAAGATTAATTCTCAACGCCTATGAGCGCAAATTAAACTCGGGATTATATGAAAAACATTAATATTCACAAAAGCCCCTCGTTATGCCAGGCATAAACGAGGGGCTTTTTGCTTAATCTCTGTGTCGCGGTTTTGATTTGTTTAAAACTCGTACCTAAACACAATTTCATCATTCTCCACCGCAACCAGAACTTTCGTGCGGCCTTCCATCCTTCCTGAAAGTATTTCCTTCGACAAATCGTTAATCAGGTATTTTTGCAACATCCGCTTTACCGGACGAGCTCCGTGTGTTGGGTCATAACCAACTACAGCAAGCCAGTCAATGGCTTCTTCAGATACTTCAATCGTAAATTGATTATTCGGAATACGCTTCAAAATCAGATTAAGTTGCAATTTCACAATTTCGCGAATATCCTTCCGTGTCAGCGGAGTAAACATGATTACATCGTCAATCCTATTCAGAAATTCAGGTGAAATGGTTTTCCGGAGCAGCTCAAACAAATCGGTGCGAGTTTGTTCCTCAATTTCTGCCATATTTCGTTCATTCATTTGCTCAAAACGATCCTGAATCAAGTGTGATCCAATGTTGGAGGTCATGATGATGATTGTATTCTTGAAATTGGCAACACGGCCTTTATTATCGGTTAAACGACCATCGTCCAAAACCTGAAGTAATACATTGAACACGTCGGGATGAGCCTTTTCAATTTCGTCGAATAGAATTACAGAATAAGGTTTCCGGCGAACGGCTTCGGTCAACTGACCACCTTCATCATATCCAATGTATCCGGGAGGCGAACCAATCAATCTGGTCACAGAAAATTTCTCCTGATATTCAGACATATCGATTCTTGTCAGCATATTTTCATCATCGAAAAGGTATTCGGCCAAAGCTTTTGCCAGCTCGGTTTTTCCAACACCGGTAGTTCCCAGAAAAATAAAAGAACCAATTGGTCGTTTCTCGTCCTGAAGCCCTGCCCTACTTCTTCTAACGGCATCAGAAACCGCACGAATCGCTTCATGCTGTCCGATTACCCGCAGGTGAAGTTCATCTTCCAGATGCAAAAGCTTTTCGCGTTCGCTTTGCAACATTCGGGCAACCGGAATGCCGGTCCAACGTGATACAATTTGTGAAATATCTTCAGCATCAACCTCTTCTTTAATCAAATGCTGATCCTTATTGTTACTTAATTCAGCTTTCAATTTCTCAATTTCAGCTTCGGATTCCCCGATTTTACCATACCTGATTTCGGCCACACGACCAAAATCACCTGCACGTTCAGCCTGATCTGCTTCCAGTTTCAGAGATTCGATTTCCTGCTTTTTTTGCTGAATTCCATCAATCAACGATTTTTCAAGCTGCCACTGCGCCCTGAATTTCGATTGCTCCTGTTTCAGGTTGGCAATATCTTCATTCAAAACCGAAAGCTTCTTCTCATCTTTTTCACGTTTGATGGCCTCCCGCTCAATTTCAAGCTGCATAATTTTACGGTCAATTTCATCCAATTCCTGAGGTACCGAATCCATTTCCAGACGCAAACGCGCTGCAGCTTCATCCATTAAATCGATAGCCTTATCCGGCAAAAAACGTTCAGTAATGTAACGTTGCGATAGTTCTACTGAAGCTATAATCGCCTCGTCTTTGATTCGCACCTTGTGGTGATTTTCGTACCGCTCTTTCAGTCCGCGTAAAATCGCAATCGCACTCAAAGTATCTGGCTCGTCAACAGTCACAATCTGGAAACGGCGTTCCAAGGCTTTATCTTTTTCGAAATATTTTTGATATTCACTTAGAGTGGTTGCTCCTATCGCACGAAGTTCTCCACGTGCCAGCGCAGGTTTAAGAATATTGGCAGCATCCATAGCACCTTCGCTTTTGCCGGCACCAACCAAAGTATGAATTTCATCGATAAACAGAATGATTTCGCCGTTGGCAGCAATGACCTCGTTGACTACAGCTTTCAAACGTTCCTCGAATTCGCCTTTATATTTGGCTCCAGCTATCAAAGCGCCCATATCGAGCGAAAAAAGCTGTTTCGTCTTCAGGTTTTCAGGAACGTCACCCCGAACAATTCGTTGCGCCAAACCTTCTGCAATGGCTGTTTTTCCTGTTCCCGGTTCACCAATCAGAATCGGATTATTTTTTGTTCTTCGCGATAAAATCTGAAGAATACGGCGGATTTCGTCGTCGCGACCAATAACAGGGTCAAGCTTACCGTCACGAGCCCTCTGATTCAGATTTACAGCAAATCGATTTAGCGAATCAAACTTATCTTCAGCGCTCTGACTATCAACCTTGGCTCCTTTCCGCAGTTCTTTTACTGCAATTTCAAGTTCCTTTTTGGAAACTCCTGAATCCTTCAGCAGGTGGCTAATGGTATCTCCTGTTTCCAGCAATCCCATTAAAATATGCTCAACCGAGACAAACTGGTCGTTCATTTCCTGCATGATTGCGATTGACTTCTGCAAAGCCTTATTGGCATCAGTCGATAAATAAGGTTCGCCTCCGGTAACTTTCGGATACGAATCTACAATGCGGTCGAGCGCCTGCTGAATTGCAGCCGGATTTGAGCCCAGTTTTTTCAGCAAAAATCCAACTACGTTTTCTGCTTCGTGAAAGAGTCCTTTCAGAATATGTCCCGTTTCAATGGCTTGCTGTTGCTTGCCCTGAGCTACATCAAAAGCATATTGAACAGCTTCCTGCGACTTAATGGTGAAATTATTAAAGTTCATATATCTAGTATTAACTGTTTCTCTAATGATAATGGAAAGAAGCGATCAAATGGTTTGCCAATATCGCATTCGTTCAAAGACGAGACAAATTGACTGGTAATGAATAGTTCTACGGAAAATATTTCAGGAATGATCAAAGTCGCACGACTTTTTGACATAAAAATTCATTTTTCGGACATTTAAAGGCTCAAGCCGACTTTAATCATATGATAAATGATAAGCAAGTGCAATAAAAAAGGATGAATCTCTTCATCCTTTCCTCACAAAACCAAACCTATCTATGAAAAAAAACTAAACTTTTACTTCTATTGCCTGATACAAATATACCTCAAGCTTTAGTTAACGCAGCTGAATGAAAGTTAAAGAACTTTAAATACTCTCCTTCACTTTTTCAAGGCAATTTTGAATCAGTTTTTGAATAAAAAATCTGGAAATGAAGAAAGGATGACCTCTGCCATCCTTTTCTAACTAACCAAACCTATTTCTATGAAAAAAAACTAAACTTTTACCTCAATATTGTCTGTACAAATATACTGACGAACACTGTTAACACATCTGAATCAACGTTAAAGAAGATTAAAACTATCGGATTACAAAATTCTGCAGTCTATCTAGTCGGCGTTCGTATCAATTCATTCAAAATAAAAAGAACCCAAAAAAAGGATGGCCCCAACCATCCTTTTCAACCTAACCTTACCTATTTCTATGAAA
>JBBQXI010000056.1:0-13549 GCA_038209805.1 Bacteroidales bacterium
GACCTGGAAGCGGTCGATTTTCTCCTGAAACCCTTTTCGTTCGAGCGGTTTTACAAAGCGGTAAACAAAGCCCGTGAGAAATTCAATACGCGTATGGTTCCAGTTATGCCTGCTAAACTTAGTATAAAATCAGGAAAAAGAATTTATCAGGTAGCTATCGATGACATCCGTTTTATTGAAACCTGCGGTGATTACGTCACCCTGTTTTGCGCTGATAAAAAATTGGTCGTTCACGGAACCCTGAAAAGCTGGGAAGAAAAGCTGAAAGGCTTGTCATTCCTGAAAGTTCACCGAACCACGATTGTCAATCTGCAGAAAATTGATCACATCGAAGGCAACCTGATTTGCATTGGAGAAAACAAACTGCCGGTTTCGGAACAATTCAAGGAACAATTATTGGAAAGAATGGGTGAAACGGATGCATAAGATTCATACCCCCGTAAACAAAAAAATACCCTGCAAGAATGGGTCATTCCTACAGGGTACTTCTTTTCTAATGACTTTTTCCAAATGTCTATTTCACCAGTTTGGCATCTTCCATGATCAATTCATAGAAATATCCGGCGCCAAAATCTTTGTTCAACGTAATGGTACCTTCAAAAGTAACCACATCGTCCATTTTCATTCCATCGAGCGTGGTAACTGCCAGGTCGAAATTGCCTGAATCGCCAGATCCATCCTGAATATGGATCCAGTTTTTACCCATCACTTCTTCGTTAATCTTGACAACCTGCCCTTTTATTTTGATTACTTTCCCGCTATACTTGTCTTTATCGGCCCACAATTGAGCAATCGAAACACTTCCGGCAGCAGGAGCAATATTAATCCCAGCTTTTTTCTCCAGCGCAATTTTGCCAGTGTGTTTGGCAGTAGCATCGCCGCCCATTTCTCCCATTCCGCCCATTCCGGCAGGAGCAGGAGCAGCAGCGGTAGCGGTAATCGGTTGTTTGCTTAATCCCTGAACAAAATAGATGGTTTCGAACGTGCGGTTAAGCTCTTTACTATTGAAGTTTTTCATTTCCAAAGCCTGATCGTAGTAATACACTTCGCCGGCAGCAGCTTCCTGTCGGGTAACTGCAATCCAGTTTTCAGCACCGTTATCACTGACTTTCAGATAGGTGTAATTTGAAGTCTGAACAACTTCAGAAACCTTCACTTCGTGCATGGCAGGATTAGCCGAATTTTGGGCAGTTGGTACTTTATTCTTCCTAACACAACCCGAAAATCCAATCAAAACGACTAGAATAATAAACAATGATCTCATAACTTATAAATTTTATATTTTTTCGACTTTAATTTATTGGCGAAATCGTTGAACTCAAAAACTTTAGCCTTCAAACAAATTTCGAAACAATTAGTTGTAATTTTAGTTGATTTTTCAATCGTTCCACCACATTTTGACATAAATCAATATAAAACTAACAAAAACCCAATATAAAAAGAAAAGAAAAGCAAGACGCTCCGAATTTCTAAATAGACAATTGCATTGGCTAGAGTCAGTGCACCTTTGGTGAGTTCCCTGAACCATCTAAAAGTGAAAAAATCAAACCTGAAATGCCTCTCTATGCGCATTTCAGGTTTGATCGTTTTTTAATAGGAATCTAATCTGATAATTACATTTCAGTACTTGGTTTACTTTCGTTTTGGATGATTGATTTCGAGCTCTTTGAATTCCCATTTGAACCGAAAGAATAAGAAATACTGAAATAAAGAACACGGGTTTCAGTTTTGCGCCAATTATCTGCATTGAAATTCGAACCCCATGCAGTATAGGTATTTTTAAGTGAGTTGAATACATCCGAAGCACGAAGTGTCAGTGATAATTTATTTTTCAGAAGATCTTTTTTTACAGCACAATCTATTGAATATTGTGGTTCCATTTTGGAATAAACGCCCACGACTGGACCTGAATAATTCGCAATAAGCTGAAAAGAAAGACTCTTTGAGGGCGTCCAACTCGAATTGATACGCCCCAGATAAGAATAATTACTGGCTGAAGTTCCATCAACATTTCCTGTAATTTCGTTCCTGAAAAAGCTAGTATTTCCATTTATTTTCCACCAATTATTTAGGACTTGCTCAAATGTAAATTCAAGTCCATAATTCTGACTTGACAACATATTTTGTGGTGCCATGTGTGATATCCCGGCATCGTCGAGTAGTATGACTGTATTTATCGGGTTGGCAATGTGCTTATAGAAAGCAGTAAATCCTAAAATTGTTTTATCGTAACTGCCATTAAATCCAGCTTCAATCGAATTAATATATTCGGGTTTTAAATCCGGATTACCGCTTCTGAAAACTTCAAGATTCGACCGGTCGACAAACGGATTGATCATTCGTGCAGAAGGCCTTTTAATTGTGCGGCTATAACTAAGCTGAAGCTGATTATTCTCGTTAATTGGATGGATAAAACTAAGTGAAGGATAAAGATTGAAATAGTTCTGACTGATTTTATCGTTGCTCGCGCCCTGCTTCCCATCGACATAGGTTTTTTCAATCCGGAGCCCGGCCTGAACTGAAGTTCCGCCGAATTTGTCTGACCAAAGGCCATATCCCGCATGTATTTGTTCGTTGTAGGTAAAAAGGTTTCGTTGAGATGGATCTTCAATTTTTGTCCCGCCGGTGGAATTGAAAAAATAATATTCACTGTCATTTCCTCTGACAATACTATGAACACCCGTTTCCAGTTTCGAACCATTTTCAAAAGGCAATAACCAATTTACCTGAAGGTTAGAATTGAAAATATCCGAATTGGTGTTTATTTCTGAAGTTTCTGTTTTAGTTGAGTACTGGTATGTTTGCGGTTGGATGGCAGAACCCGATGAACTGGATAAAGTATAATCAACCGTCAGTTCTTCTCCCTTTTTGTCGAATAGCTTCCGGTAAGCAACCAAATAATCGTTCGCAGTTTCTTTGCCGTTCTCCGAATTGATCACAAAAACACTTCCTGTTTTATTCATCGATCGGTCGAAATATTGTGAAAGCGTAAGATCATCATCAATCGTTTTGGAAGGATTGTATGTATAACTCAGTGTCAGTTTATTTTGCGAATTGAAATTGAAGTTTGAACCCAGCATGAACGTGTTTTTAGTAATGTCGATATGCGTTTTGGCATCCTGCTGCAAAAAATGCATCGTATCAGAATTGTATGATTCCCTCAACAGAAACCTCGACGCTTCAGCCAACTTTTTCATTCCGCTAAACGAAGCAAACAGGTTGACTTTGCCCATATTGTAATTCAAATTCACCGACTCGTTGTATTTGTCTCCGGTTCCGGCAGTAACCATTGCATTTCCGCTAAAGCCTGCTGTTTTCGACTGTTTTAGCTTGATATTGATAATTCCGCTTTTGCCTTCAGGATTATATTTTGCCGATGGATTGGTAATGATTTCGAGGCTTTCGATATCTGCTGCCGGGATCTGGTCGAGTTTAGTCGCATCAATTGAAGTTGGTCGGCCATCAATCAGGATACTGACACCCGAATTGCCACGCAAATTTACAACCCCATCAGCATCAACAGCCAGCCCTGGAACATTTTTGATCAGATCAATAGCTGTTCCGCCGGTTGAGTTAATGTCTTTTGAAACATTAATGACCTTTTTGTCAATTTTGGTTTGATAAGTCTTTTGTATTCCAACAACCGAAACTTCGTCGATGGCTGTTGTGGTTTTGTTCAAATTTACTTTTCCCAAATCAACAGTAAGTCCCTGTTTGTCAAAAACAATATTTTGCAGTTTCAGTTCCTCATAACCCATAAACGAAATGGCCAGATTGTATTCGCCCACAGCAATTTTAGATAATTCAAATGTCCCATCACTTTTTGAAATCGACCAGGTCACCATAGTCGAACCATTAGGAGCATAAAGCACCACATTGGCGAACTCCAACGGACTTGCATCATCAGCATCAACCAATACACCTTTCAATATGCCTTTGGGATCAGCAACAAAATTTTGTTGGGAATATATCGTTTGACATTGAGTGACCAGAATAATTCCCAGGATAATAAGCTTCAGTGTTTTCATGACTTTTTAGTTTTAAAATCTGAAGCTAAAATAGAGCCACAATACTCCATTTTGGGGAACAACCTGAGTGAAGCTGAAAAAATGAAGGATGAACTTTCCAGAGCGGAAGGTGAAATTATCAGATGAATTAATAATCTAAGCGAACCAATCTTTAAATACAGGAATCCGTACTTTACTGATCAGAATTTTTTCGGGAGTTGATACAATCAGGTTGACAGACAATCGGCCGTTAAACCACAAATCGATATCTTTAATCGCATTCCGGGCAATAATAAACTGGCGATTTGCCCTGAAAAACTCTTTGGGATTGAGCATGGCTGACAGTTCGTCGAGTGTATTTTCCATCACAAAAAATTTCCCTTTATAATCGATTGCCTTTACAATGCTAGTTTCAATCGAGATAAAAGCAATTTCACTGGTTTTCAATGGAACAAGTCTATCGCCTTTCTGACTAACCAGAAAGTTAGTTTTATATTCCACCATGGGTTTAATCATGGCCAATAACCTACTCAAATCGGCTGATTCAGCTTGTTTCCCTGATACAATTTTCTGTTTGTCGAGCGCTTTTTTTACGTCGGCAAGCGTAATTGGTTTAAGTAGATAGTCGATGCTGTTTACTTTGAAAGCCTGCAAAGCATATTCATCATAGGCAGTTGTGAAAATAATCGGGCAATCGATCCGAATCATTTTGAAAATTTCGAAAGCTAAACCATCGGCTAAATGAATATCCATAAATACCAGGTCAGGCAACTTATTCACCTCGAACCATTCCACCGTGTCGGCAATACTTTCCAAAATGGCAATTGTATTTATATTCCCGATCTCCTTCAGGATATTGGTTAAATTCCGGGCGGCCAGTTCTTCATCTTCTATAATCAGGGCGTTCGTCATAGCAGCAATGGTATTTCAACAATAAACTTTTGATCCTCTTTTCGGATGGAAATATCCTTATCGCCCAATATCCGGTATTGGTTCGATAAATTGACTAAACCCACGCCTGCGCCGGGTTCTGGAGCAAATTTTTTGTTTATTGTATTGCTTACAACCAGAGTTTGGTTTTGGGTGGTGGCTATCGAGATTTCCAATGGGTTTCGTTTACTTATTTCGTTGTGGCGGATGGCATTCTCCATTAGAATCTGCAAGGCCAGTGGCGGAACATTATACCCGAGCAGTTCTTTGCTGATGGATTGAACCATACTGATATTTTTAGTGAAACGCAGCTTGATCAGGAAAAAGTACGATTCCACAAATTGTAGTTCGTCACTCAGACTAACCAGTCTGTTTTCGTTGGCCTGAAGTGTATAACGTAACACCAACGACAAGTGATCGAGGTATTCTTGTGCAACTTCAGGAGATTCATTGATTAAGGTTTTTAACGAACTAAGCGAGTTAAATAAAAAGTGTGGACTTACCTGATTCTTCAGCGCATCAAATTGTCGTTGAAGGTTTTCTATTTTCAGACTTTGTATTTCGAGTTTATCTTTCTGGTTTTGAAAAATGAGCCGGATCACGTAAATACAAATGATGACGACAAGCGCAAGGAAAAAATCTTTGGTCAGGAAAACATTCTCACTTCTGGAAATATCTGATTTGGGAATCATTGTTTTTTTTAGCGCAAACAGATAATGACTCAATAGAAGTACAACTCCAAACGATACAATGAAAGCAGAAGTATAGTTGATCCAGTTGACTTTCCGAAAGGTTTTTAGTGGTTTTAAAATATAAAAATTGATCCAGAAAAGGATAAAGCTAATTAAGAAGGTAATAGATATCTCAAATAAAGCATTAATAGCAAAACGAACACCTACTTGCGGAGTAAATGTGTTTGAAACAAACTCATCGAATAAACTACTGAAATGCACCAGAATACTTATGGCAAGTGAAAGCCATAAACTTAAAACGATGTATTTCTGAGTGATGGAATAAGTCATTAGGTGTAGTTTATTAGTCTTTAAATGTACAATCTTTTTCAGTACAATGCATTTCGACATATTCAGATGAAGCTTGAATTACTTTGCAATGTAAAATTTGATTAAACCCAAGAAATTAGATATTTCTGTTTTAAAACAACCGTTTCCCTTCGGCGCAGGCTGCGATCAGCTTGTCGAGTCGAGAAAATTGTGTTGCTTCTTGTTTGGCGCTCATCACCCATAACAATCTGGGTTTTCGGTACGAAGGCGGTTGTTTTTCAAAAAAATTCCAAGCATCTAAATTTCTACGAAACCGATTTTCCATTTCAGGATTCAATTTTTCGGATTGGTTTTCGTAACTGTAAACGGCAGATCGCACTTCCAATCGCTTTTCGTAGGCTGCCAATCCGGCCTCAGTCATTTTTCCCAAGCGGGTCAGTTCTTCAACCTTCTTAATATTTACTGCGCTCCAGTTGCTTTTTGGCTTGCGCGGCGTAAACCGGTTGCAGTAGCTTTCTTCGTCAATGGATTTTCGAATACCATCTATCCAACCAAAAGAAAGGGCTTCGTCAACCGATTCCGACCAGTTCATGCTTGGTTTTTCAGTTCCCACTTTGTAATAACCAACCAGCAACTCAGTTTCGGTTCGATGGTTTTCTTCCAGCCATTTCCTGAAATCGGCAGGAGTTTCGAAAAAGAGTGGCGTTTTCATCATCAATCCAAAATCAATTGGTTAATCTATGGAAATCTAAATCCTGAAAATCGTAGCTAAAATCAGTGAGTGGCGAAATTGCTTTCATGCGAAATCCTGCCGGTTTTCCTTCCTGATCAAGGTTAAAGAGCACAAAGGCATCCGCTTTCATAATTCGGTCAACCCATTTTACCGCAAATGTATTTCCCTTGTAAAAACTCATTGCCCCGCGCAATTGTGGCGAGCGTGATGATTGAAACCAAAGTTTTCCATTCTGCACCGAGATCGTAACTCTGCCAAGCCAATTATCAGCATAATCGCCAACAAACAAATTGGCATCGGGTTGCTTTCCTGCCTCCAAAAGCGCTTTATCAATTTCAGCCTGAATTTTCGCCGAAAGTTCCTCATCTTCCTTTTCCGATTTAGCGTTCAATGTATCGAAGCGAAGCACCCAATCTTCAGGAGCAATTCCCAAATAGCTGTCTTTGATCGCATTTGTTACCGCAGTAAATGCAGCCCCTGATTCCTGATTGGTCAAAACAACGATTCCCAGTTTCATTTCAGGCAAAAGAGTTACCTGAGTGACCATTCCCTCCAACCCACCGGTATGAGAAACCTGCTGGGTTCCTTTCACGTCAGTTAATCTCCAACCCAAACCATACGCACTAAAATGGCTGTTGTATTTGTCTTTTTTGAACGGCACGATAGTTTGTGGACTCCACATTTCGTTTTGCGTTGAAACACTAAACAATTGTTTTTCAAGATTTGGACCGTATTTGCCATTGTTGAGTTGACAAGTCATCCATTTGCTCATGTCGGATATGCTCGAATAGATTCCCGCAGCCGAGCATTGTCCTGGTTTAATGCTTTCACGCGGAGTTACCCGCAGCTTTTTATCGACCAGAGAATGGCCATCGATTACATTGCTTTTATCCTTCAGTCGGGCAAATGCTGACGCGGAGCGATTCATTTCCAACGGCTTCATGATCCTTTCCTCCACAAATTGCTCCCAACTCATTCCTGAAACGCGTGTTACCACTTCACCCGCAACCATGTAAAGCAGATTGTCGTAATCGTATTTTGTCCGGAAAGGGGAAGTCTGTTTCAGAAACCGAAGGTTGTATATAATATCTTTGATGGTGAAGTCGGTCGAATCGGGCCAAATCATCAGGTCGCCAGCTCCAAGCCCAAGGCCGCTGCGGTGAGTAAGCAAATCTTTAATCGTAAAATCCTCAGTAACATACGAATTGTACATCCTAAATTCAGGAATATATTGGATGACTTTATCGTTCCAGGAGAGTTTTTTCTCGTCGACCAAAATAGCCAAAGTGGCAGCAGCAAAGGCTTTGCTATTTGATGCAATACCAAATAAGGTATTTTCATCTACCTTTTTCCCTGTTTTCAGCGAACTCACGCCATAACCTTTGGAATGAACCACTTTACCATCTTTAATCACAGCAACTGCCATTCCGGGAACATGAAAAGTTTTCATCGTTCGCTCGACCAATTGATCGATTTCGGGTGTAGAAAGCGGCTGCGAAAATCCCGGAAAAGTTCGGAAAATCAGGACTACAAAAATCAGGATTAATATTTTCATATGTCTGTAATTTGCTTTTTAATTGCAATATGCCCGCCTGACAAGCCTTTGGGCGGGCAGGGAACTCGCCAACTAGTCATCCTCGTGTGTGAGTATGTATTACTCATGGCTCGTTTCATCTATACTTTGAATAGGAGTTGAACTGAATTTAATTATCGACGCGATTTAAACTGAAACGGACAAATCAACTGGCTAACTATGATAAAACCTATACCCACAAAAAAGAAGGGCATTAGAGAATTTACCAGCAAATCGGATTTATCGAGGTTGAAGAGTAAATAACCGAGCAAAGAAACAATCATCAACGAACCGGCTGCCAGCATCGTATTGCTCATTATTACAGATGTTTTGCTGTATTTTTTGCCAGCTACCGTATGCTGTGTTTTAAATTTCCCCTGTCTCATGGATTTTGTTTTTGAATTTCAAGCTAAGATATATCAAAAAAGGAATTTATCCATAAAAAAAAGCGCCTTCTGCTTTTGCAAACAGAAGGCGCGGGCTTATAAATCTACTTAGTTTGGGTTTTTTATTGCGAGGGCTCCCTTCGACATGCTTCCTTCGATACGCTTTGCTACTCAGGAACCATAGCCGCTCAGGGAGCTGAGTTACAATCTTCGGTCTCCCGACTCCTTTTTGCCAACTGAGACTGGAAACTGACCACTGTTTACAATTCTTTAATCCGAATATTCCTGAATTTCAGATCTGAGCCGTGGCCAAGGAATCCAATATAACCTTTGTGGCGAAGCAATCCGGGGTGATCTTTGTGATCAGCCGTTCCGTTTTTGCTGGCTTCTTTCATATTTCCATCAACGATTACAGTACCATTCAGCGTAATTTTAATATCATCGCCTTTCACTATTACTTCTTCGTAATTCCAATCGCCCACTGGTTTCAGAAATTCCCGTTTCGCAGGAATAACTCCGTAAACCGATCCGTGATACTGGTAAGGCTGAAGGTCTTTGTAAATATCGGCGGTATTATCCAGAATCTGCAATTCTTTACCTACGTAAGCGGCATCACCTTCGAGCGGAGCATGAATACCAAGGCCATTGTTGGCACCGGAAGTCAACTGAAATTCCATCCTGAAAATGAAGTCAGAATATTCCTTATCGGTGTATATGTTTCCGTGTCCGCCTTCTTTCGGGCTAACAACGATCATTCCATCTTCAGCGGTGTAATCAATTTTGTCGCCCTGCCAGTTGTCGAGGTTTTTACCGTTAAACAACAATTTAAATCCTTCGGTTTTTTCCTGATCACTCAACTGAGCTTCTTCGGTGTTAAGTTCTTTCACAAAAATATTTCGGAAGGCCAGATCGGTTCCGTGTGCCTGTAATTCGATGGCATCTTTCGCGAAAATCGGAATGGCGCGATCCCAGTAATTTTCCATCACCACGTTGTCAACCACCAAAATGCCGTTCAGGTATACAGTTACGCGTTCGCCAACCATTTTAATCCAGAAGGTATTCCAGTCGCCAATGGCATTGTCGGCCAAAACGAGCGGTTTGCTTGGGTTTTTCTGGTTGTTGTACAATCCACCTGAGCCAACCTGAGCGCCCACGTCAACACGTGCAGTATCCCAAATCTGAACCTGAGGAGCGCCTCGCAGATAAATTCCACTATCGCCATTTTTACTGATTCTCCAATCAACAATCATCTCAAAATCACCGTACATTTTTGTGGTGCACAAATTATCGCCTTCGCCGTTAAACACAATAGAGCCATCTTTAACCGACCAGTTGGTTAACATTTTGGCATCGGCAGCAACCTGTTCTTTAGCCAGTTCGGCAAGTTTCATTTTAGCGCGCAGAACCGGATTTTTCACCAGACCATGCCAGCCACTTAAATCCTTTCCGTTGAAAATGCTCACAAAACCTTTTTCTTTGGGCATTTTTTCGAGGTATTCGCGCAAGTCGATCACATCGTATTGGCTGTCGGGACCAACCATTTTACCCATCACTTTTTTCAAAACATCGGCAACAAATTCACCTGTAAGTCCATTTTTCTTTCCTGAAGAGGGTAATGCAAGCGCTTTTGCTGTTGATGCTGCCACATCACTCAACTCCGGATCATCCAGATAAGTTGAAACAAAAACCAGCGACAGGAACGTTTTCAAGCTTCGGGTTGCCTGAATAACCGATTCTTTTTCAGGAATAGTGATGCACTCGGGCATCAATTTTTCAATCATCAACAGTTTCTGGTCGGCGGGCAAATCAGATTCGAGAGTGATCCGCAAATACGATTTCAAAGCTATGCTCCTGAACGATTTCATTTCAGGATTGGTAAAAACTGCAAATAAATGTGGTGCAGCTTTGGGGTCAGTCCAGTTTGAAAGCGAAACAAATGCAGCTTCACGTTCTGATGCACTTCCGTTCTTCAGCAGACCAGCAACCGTCTTCAAGGCTTTTGAATCGTTTAACGACGACAATACCGGAATCAGTTTTTGAGCTTGTCCCCCGCCCTGAATTTCATCCAAGACCAATTTAGCATCGGGTTTTGTTACTCCCGAATAGATTGCAATCAGTGCATTCTGCAAACTCGCAATCTCCTTTTTATCGTCTGTTTTTTTCAACATAGCAATTAATTCGGGTGCATTTTCAGCCCCCGACACATTCGACAGAGCAGAAAAAGCTGCAAGCCTGATTTTCGACTTTCCTGATTTACAAAGCTTAATCATCGCGCCAAAAGTCTCGGTAGCCCTGCGAGCGGCCAAAATATGATTCAAAACAACTTTACCGTCGTCGTTTGCATTGTCGAGTTCGGCTGAAAGTAAGCCAGTTTCTTTGGCCGAGCAGGTGTTTAGCAATGCATTTTCAATTTCTACAAATTCAGTTTCATTGTTCGCTTTTTTCAGTTGTTCAAGCAATACCGGAACCGCCTTTGCTTTTTGGTTGGTGGCCAGCGAGCGAATAGCCTCGGTTTTTACAATTTCATCTCCTGAAGACAATGCCGGAAGAATAGCTTTTTGCAAAACTTCGACTTCCGGACGATTGGCTAAAAAATGAATGATTTCGGCCTGAGTTTCGGCTGGCGCTTTTTTCAATGCGGCAATCCACGATTCAACGTTTTCACTTTTAAATTGTTTCGCCGCATTAGTCAGAACTGCATTGCGGTAAGCTTTATTTTTATTCTGAATTTCTTTCAGAAACAAGGCATTTGAACCAAAACCAGGAATAGCCAACGCCGATGAACGATAAACCAACTGATTGTCAGCCGTGCAGTTTTTCAGTATAACTTCACCCAACTGATTGCTAAGCTTTGTTTCTCCCTGTTGGGCCAAACGATTGGCATATTGAAGATAAGCTACCATCGTTTCAGCGTAATCGTATTGGTATTTGGCGGCTTTTGCAGCAGCTTCGAAAGTCGGAAGCGAAGCTTTCCCTCCAATTTCAGCAAGTGACGCGTAAACATGTTTCAGCAAAGCGACTTTGACCGTTTTAGTCAGGTCGATCAGGAAGCTTTCGGCAGGCTGATACTTTAACTGACCCAACACTTTTACCATCGAAAGTAATTGCTGGTCTTTTTTACCCTGTGCATTTTTCAGGATTACTTTTCCGGCATCGGCGCTACCAATGCTATACAAAGCAGCCAAAGCCGGTTCATACAAATCAGTTGTATTCAGGTAAGTTTCCATAGCGGCAACAGTTTCAGCGCCTCCGCAGTATTGCAGACGGCGAATGAAAAAGGCTTTCACTTCCTTGTCAGTTGCTTTTTGCAGTGCTTCAAGGATTGAACTTTCCACCAGCTTCCGGTCGGCTTCGCGATTTTGCGCTCCGGCATACTGGGCAAGGCTTTCCAATGCAAAGCGAGCCTGAGTGTCGTTGCCCGTTCCCGGAGGAACGATCATGTCGCAAAATTTGGAGATTCCGGGAGCTCCGGTTTCGATAATCTGGAGCATTAGTTTTGCAGAATGCTCACCGTTTTGCGCCGGAAATTGTGCCAGAACATCGGCAACTTTGGTTTCGAGGCGCCGGTTATCCTGAGCAAATGAAGGCATCGTCAGGAAAAGAGCCAGAAAAACGATTAGTATTTTTGTTGATATTTTTATCATGTGTTTTGCTTTATTGAATTTATTGAATAACGTTACGGGTTTCGAGTTACGAGATACGGGTAAAATCACACAACCCGAAACACGTAACCCAGAACTCTTATATCCTCCACTCTCCACGCATTGGTTGATTAATTAATCGATTTGCCTCATCGTCGTTGACAAAGGTCAGCGTTTCCGGATCGAAATTGAGTGTGCGACCAAGGCGCAATGCAATGACTCCCAAGTTTACAATGGTAGCCGAGCGGAACCCGTTTTCTTCATTCAGAGCAAATTTTTGCCGGGTACGAACCGATTCGCTGAATGTAGTGATCTGCGGAGCAGGCTCCGGAAGCGTATCAATCAATGCATCCAGATTCGGAATGGTGGACTTGAACCCTTTGAATATTTTTCCGTTTGGTCCTTCAATGTAGGCAGCATTCTGGTCTTTGTTTTCGCCGTCCAGAATAATCTGGCAACCATCGGCGTATGTATAGGTTATTTTGCGCCAGGTACCAATGGCATCGTAATGCTGTTGAGGTGCATCCACTTCAACTTTTACCGGGCTGGTATTGTCTTTTCCTAAAAAGTACTGAACCGGATCGATGTAATGCTGTCCCATATCGCCCAATCCGCCGCCATCGTAATCCCAATATCCGCGGAATGTTTGATGTGTACGGTGTAAATTATATGGTTTTTCGGGAGCTGGCCCTAACCACATGTTGTAGTCGAGTACTTCCGGAACTGGCTGAGGTGTCAGGTTTGTTTTTCCAACCCAATAGAACTTCCAGTCGAAGCCAGTCACGCCACTGATGGTTACCTTCAAAGGCCATCCAAGAACTCCGCTTTCAACTACTTTTTTCAGCGGTTTCACCGGAGTGTTCAATCCGTAAAAATTATCTTTAAACCGAAACCATGTATTTAACCTGAACATTTTACCTGTTGCGTTGATGGCCTCAATCACTCGTTTACCTTCTCCGATTGTCCGGGTCATGGGTTTTTCGCACCAAACATCCTTCCCGGCCTGAGCTGCCATTACCGACATAATTCCGTGCCAGTGAGGAGGTGTGGCGATGTGTACAATGTCAATATCCGGACGAAGCAATAATTCCCTGAAGTCGGAATATCCTTTCACATCAGAACCCACTTTTTGAAGGGTACTGCTTAAATGATTTTTATCAACATCACAAATGGCAAGTAGTCTGGTGCCTTCGTAAACGATATGCCCCTGCCCCATTCCGCCAACTCCGATGATGGCTTTGGTTAACTGATCGCTTGGGGCAAGAAAACCGTTTCCGC
>JBBQXI010000057.1:0-13367 GCA_038209805.1 Bacteroidales bacterium
GCCTGTTTTGCGCCGGATACCGGTTCCAAATGTCAATTATGGTGAAGATTACGCACTTGGTTTGGCCATTTCGCGCCGTTACCAGATTGGGCGAATTTATAATCCGATTTACCTTTGCCGTCGTTGGGATGACAATTCGGATGCCTCGCTCAGTATTGATGTGATGAATGGACACAATTTGTACAAAGACCGCATTCGCACTATCGAATTAAAGGCAAGAAAGAATTTAGAAAAATAAATTGCATTAAGGGTTGTCAAATAAAAGTCACAGGTTCGGTCATCCTGAACTTGTTTCAGGATCTCATCGCGCAAAATGCCAGACCCCGAAATGAATTCGGGGTGACAAAGTTTTCGAGTGTTTTGATTTTGAAATCAACTTCTTTGAAAAACAAAAATTATGGATCAATTGCTTGATATCATTACAGAAACGAATAAACCAGCAACTCAGGTTCTTCATGAGTTTGTTGAAGCGGAGAAGTTAGTGTGGCCGCTAGCTGCTTCAAACTATAAAGGATTGGAAAAGGTTGAAGAGAAAAGCTTTCAGTTCGATGGGTTTCAGGTCATGGCGCAATTTAATCCGGAGCGGATGCGTTCATCAGTAGCCGAAGTTGATAAACAGTCGATTGCTGCACGTAAATGCTTTTTGTGTTCCGAAAACCGACCTCCGGAGCAGGATGGAATTTCTTTTGGAGACGATTTTCTGATACTGGTTAATCCGTTTCCGATATTTAAAAACCATTTCACCATTTCCTGTAACCGGCACATCGATCAGCGATTTATCCCCAACGTAAAAACATTGCTCGAACTGGCGAAAGCAATGGAACGCTTTACTGTATTTTACAATGGTCCGGAGTGCGGAGCTTCTGCCCCTGATCACTTGCATTTTCAGGCTGGCGAAAGCAGTTTTATGCCAATTTCTGAAGATTTTGCCCGGTTGAAACATACAGCCCGAATGCTATATTCGAATGACCAAACAAAAGTCGTGGCGTTCGATAATTATCTCCGGAAGATGATTTCGATTGAAACCAGTTCGCTGGAAGAAGCCTTGAAGGTAATCGATGTGTATTACAAACATTTTGCTGCGATTCAACCTGAGAAAATGGAACCGATGATGAATGTGCTTTGTTCTTTTTCTGAGGACAAGTGGACAATTCATCTTTTCCCACGGAAAGCGCACCGACCGACTCATTTTTACGAAGAGGGCGAAAAGCAGATATTGATCAGTCCCGGATCGGTTGATTTTGGTGGGGTTTTCATTCTGCCCCGGCGCGAGGATTTTGTTAAAATCAGCAAAGAGAATATTGTTGATATTTTGGCTCAGGTCTGTGTTAATCAGGATGTATTTTTGGAATTGACAGATCGGATCCGGAAGGATTTGGTTTAACTCAAAGGATAGTGATTATCTACACAAATACGATATATGCTTTTTAAAGCCTTCCCTTGTGGCATAACCGTCAAACTAAGGATGCGATAGGGCTGAAGCCCTTGGGAAATGAGATTTTCATGTCCGTCAGCTAAAGCAGACGGCAAAGAATATCGTTTTTATTGGCTAAATTGCTCATTCGTAGTTATATCCTTTGCCGTTGGCTTCAGCCAACGGATATGATGCAAAAAAGAGATGGGCTTTAGCCCTAAAAAGGTCTTAACTTGACGGCCATACCCCTTGAGGGGGAGGTTTGGAGGGGGCTTATAAATTAAACACTTAAAAATGAAGTCAATTACTATAAAATTAATTTGTTGCCCAACTTATTCGCTTCGTATCGGATTAGCTATTCTTTTCTTGTCAATCCTTCCCGTCTTTGGTGGCGCTTTGGCTTCATGCAATTGGGTTAAAGATCAATCTGCTCCGGAAGTTGAACTACAAAAAAGGCTACAGATTGAAGCCTCGTTGACCTTACTCGAAAATCGAAATCACATAATTCCATTGGATCGCCTTGATACATTAAGAATTGCAGCTCTCTCGGTGGGTGACACTATTCCGACTGAGTTTCAACACATGTTGGCCAATTACATGAAGGTTGATTTTTACAACCTTCCGGAGCAGTTCACTACAAAAGATTTAACAGAATTGACGACCAATCTGAAAAAGTATAACCTAGTGATTGCCGGAATTCATTCTTTTCAAAAAAGCGGATTGAAGGATGCCAATGAGAATTGGAATGGATTTGAGCAACTGAGCGATTATTTAATTCGAGAAAAAACTTCTCTAGTTTGCTATTTCTGCGATCTAAAATTAGTCGGTGAAATGAAATCATTCGGTAAGCCTGCCGGTTTAATTATGGCATTTCACAATGACGATCTGACCCAGTCGCTTGCCGCTCAAACGATATTTGGAGGAACAAGCGCGAAAGGAAAACTTCAGTTTGATGTTTGGCCGGATTATCATACGGGAGATGGTATTCTGATTGAAAAGCCAGTGAGATTGAAATATACCATTCCTGAAGAAGTTGGAATAAAAACAGCTGAATTGCAAAATCCAATTGATTCAATTGTTAAAGATGCTTTGGCTAAAAAAGCGTTTCCGGGTTGTAATGTGCTGGTGGCTAAAGATGGAGAAATTATATTTCGCAAGGCTTATGGCTACGAAACTTTTGAAAAGCAAAGGTCGGCTCATCTTGACGATATTTACGATTTGGCTTCGGTCACTAAAATCAGCGGCGGGTTGCCCGGAATCCTGAAATTGTATGATGAAGGAAAGATTGAATTGGACAAGCCTGTTGCCAACTATTATCCGGATTGGAAAAACAGTCTGTCTCACAAATCTGATAAATCCAGTATCACCATTCGTGAATTATATACACATCAATCGGGACTGGTTCCATTTATCAGTTTTTATAAAACGACCATAAAGGATGGAAAACCATCGCCCGAATGGTACACAACAACTGCCGACGAACTGCATCCGCTTTGCGTAGCTCCGGGAATGTATCTCGATAAAAAGTTCCTGAAATTGGTAACCGATACCATACGAAAAGCACCCCTGAAAACTCGTGGAAAATATGTGTATAGCGATCTTCCGTTGGTAATTACGCCTGAAATTGTGAAAAATATCTCCGGAATTGATTTCCGGGAGTTTATTGAAAGTAATTTTTACAGACCATTGGGCGCTTCTGAATTAACTTATCTGCCTTTGCAGAAATTTTCGCGCGACCGGATTGTACCGACTGAGAATGATCAGTATTACCGTTTTCAGTTGTTGCAAGGAACCGTTCACGATGAATCGGCTGCTGTTTTGGGCGGAATTTCGGGTAATGCCGGGTTGTTTGCCTCGGCCAACGATTTGGCAAAACTGATGGAGATGTACCTTCAGATGGGATCGTATGGCGGAAAACAATATGTGAGCGAAGCCACTATAAAAGAATTTACACGCGTTCAGTTTCCGAAGAACGACAATCGTCGAGGATTAATTTTCGATAAGCCAGCCCTCGACAATAAAACGGTGAAACCTAAAGATGCTTACCCTTGTCCGGAGGCGAGTGACGAAAGTTTTGGGCATTCGGGCTATACCGGAACCTTTGTTTGGATGGATCCCAAATACAACTTGTTGTATATTTTCCTTTCAAACAGAGTTTGTCCCACGCGTGACAATAATCTGATTAGTGATCTGAATGTACGCACAAAAATATTATCGGCCATTTATAAGAGTTTTGGGAGGTAACTAGTGTCGTGGCAACCAACAATTGACGCAATGTCATGCCGAACTTGTTTCGGCATCTCTGCGCTAATGAGACCCTGAAACAAGTTCAGGGTGACTTGCCAGACAATATCAAGTTGATATGACACTAGTCTTTTTTTCTGATAGTCAATTAAATATTACCATGAAGACCAAAATAGTTTTCTTGTTTGCTACATTTCTATTCCTGACAACTTTGGCTTTTGGGGCATCAAAGGTGAAAACAGGCATTGAGGTACTTCGCGAAAGTGGGTTTAAAATATTGCAAGGGAAACGCGTTGGCTTAATTACCAACCCAACAGGCGTTGATTCACAATTAAAGTCAACCGTCGATATTCTGAATGAAGCTTCCGGAGTGAAGCTGGTTGCCCTTTATGGACCGGAACATGGTGTACGTGGCGATGTTTATGCTGGCGACAAGGTAGAAACTACAATCGACAGACAGACTGGTGTGCCGGTTTATTCTCTCTACGGAAAAACCCGAAAGCCAACAGCCGAAATGTTGAAAGATGTTGACGTGCTGGTTTACGACATTCAGGATATAGGTTGCCGTTCGTACACATTTATCAGCACAATGGGACTTGCAATGGAAGCTGCTGCCGAAAATAACATTGAACTGGTTGTTCTCGACCGTCCAAATCCCATTGGAGGACTGAAGGTGGAAGGAAACATCACAGAAGATAAATTTGTTTCGTTTGTTAGCCAATTCAAAATTCCATACATCTACGGACTTACCTGCGGTGAATTGGCTAAAATGCTGAATGGAGAGAAAATGCTTGACAAACAGTGTAAATTGACGGTAGTGCCCATGAAAGGCTGGAAACGACGCATGAATTTTGAACAAACCAAACTACCATGGGTGTTAACTTCGCCGCATATTCCGCAGGCAACATCGGCTTATTATTATGCAGCATCGGGTATTTTGGGCGAATTCAGTTTTATGTCGATAGGAGTGGGCTACACGCTTCCTTTTCAGATTTTCGCCAAAGATTCGATTGATGGATTAGCGCTGTCGAAACGATTGAACGACTTGGATTTGCCGGGCGTTTTGTTTCGTCCCATATTCCTGAAACCATATTATGCAGTCGGACAAGGTAAAAACTATTCAGGAGTGCAATTTTACCTGACCGATTATAAGAAGGTTCGGTTGACCGAAATCCAGTTTTACGTGATTCAGGAAATGGCTAATATGTATCCTGATAAAAAATGCTTTGGTGCGGCAACCAAGAATCGTTTCGACATGTTTGATAAAGTTTGCGGATCAGATCAAATCAGGTTGCTGCTGTCAAAAAATATGAAAGCGGATGACATGCTCGCTTATTGGCGAAAGGACGAAACTGCATTTCGGAAGCTTTCGATGAAATATTGGTTGTACAAATAAGTGAATATTAATAGCTGTGGTTATGAAATTACTTCGATCATCAATTTGCGTTTTCGTATTTGCTTTAGTCGGTGTTGCGGCATTAGCACAAACCGGAATTAAAACTGGTGCGGAACAAACTGAAAAATACCTTCCTATATTGAAAGGCAAACGGGTTGCCATTGTTGCCAATCAGACTTCAGTTATTGGGAAAATATTGGTGGTTGATAGTTTGAAATCGTTGAAAATAAATATTGTAAAGATTTTTGGTCCTGAACATGGATTTCGCGGAACCGCCAGCGCTGGTGCAGTTGTTGCCGATAGCGTGGATGCCAAAACCGGAATTCGGGAAATATCGCTTTACGGTAAAAAGAGCAAACCCTCAAAAGCCGATCTGGCTGATGTCGATTTGGTGATTTTTGATATTCAGGATGTTGGCGCCAGGTTTTACACATACATCAACCTTTTGGCAAAAGTGATGGAATCGTGTGCTGAAAATAACAAGGAGTTGCTTATTCTGGATAGGCCAAATCCAAATGGATTCAGCATTGATGGCCCAATTCTGGACATGAAACTGAAATCGGGAATCGGCATGTTCCCAATACCAATAACTCATGGAATGACCATTGGCGAATTGGCCCAGATGTATAACGGTGAAGGTTGGTTAGCGAATCGTATGAAATGTAAAATTACAGTGATCCCGGTTGCTAATTATTCGCACGATATGGAATATGTATTACCAATAGCGCCTTCTCCTAATCTGAACACCCAACAATCAATAGTCTTGTATCCATCATTGTGTTTGTTCGAAGGTACGATAATCAGTCAGGGTAGGGGAACGCATTTCCCGTTTACTGTACTTGGTAATCCTGATTTGAAAGGTAAATATGAATTTTCGTTTACCCCAATGAGCATTAAAGGAATGAGTGAAACGCCTTTGCATCAGAATAAAGTTTGTTATGGACTTGATTTAAGGAAATATGACACTGCCGAGCTTCGCAAGACCAGTCAAATAAACCTTTCGTGGATTATCGAAATGTATCAGGCATACCCGTTTAAAGAAAAATTCTTCGATTATAAACAGAGCAACCAGATGGGAAATTTCGATAAACTTGCTGGTGTTTCAACCTTGAAAGAACAGATTATTGCAGGCAAATCTGAAAAAGAAATTCGAAATTCCTGGGAACCTGGATTGGCCGAGTTCAAAATACTTCGTAAAAAGTACGTCATTTACCCTTAGAATGATAATTAAAATACTTGAATAAGTTATTATAGAAGCTTTTTTCTCTTGATTTTTCTGATTCTGTCTTTATAATTAGTTGATATTCAATTGTTAAAATTCGTTAAAAATTAAAAATTAAATAAATTGGTATTACATGTTACAAAAACACCTGTTTTTAAAATTATATTTTTAATTTTAGTCCCACAATTAAGTGCTATTCGATCGATATATTTTGATTTTTGTTGTGGTAGGGTCGATTTTGAATACACTGCTCCCCCTTTTTGTGTGTGAAATAACAAGTTTGATTAATAAATTCATTCATACATATAAATCTATTCGAAGTTTAAATTTAACCAGTTTGTTATGAAAAAAACGGTATCATTAATCTTTATTTTGTGCCTGATTGTTCAGTTGGCGATGGCACAAAAACGATCAATTTCGGGAGTCGTTCGGGATAAGGTGACAAATGATCTTCTTCCTGGTGTAACAATTGTTGAAAAAGGTACTACCAATGGAACTGCCAGTAATTCCAAGGGTGAGTTTCAATTATCAGTTAATAATAATGCAACATTATCAGTAAGTTACATTGGAATGTCGACCCTCGACGTTAAAATTGGGGCAAGCTCAATCCTCGAAGTTCTTTTGGAATCAGCTTCTGAAAAAGTTGATGAAGTTGTTGTTACAGCAATGGGAATCATGAGACAAACGAAAGCACTGGGTTACTCCGTTCAGGATGTAAAAGGTGAAGAGTTGGTTCGCGTTAAGGAAGCTAATTTGGTGAATTCGCTAAACGGTAAAATTGCCGGGGTAAATATTACCAATTCAGGTGGCGCCCCGGGATCTTCATCGCAGATTATCATTCGTGGAGGAACCTCGCTGTTGGGCGATAACCAGCCTTTATTTGTGATTGATGGTGTCCCAATTGACAACTCAACCTCCTCAGGTAACTCCGGAACAGACAGGGTTACGGCTACTTCCACTTCAAGTGGTAACAGGGCAATGGATTTAAACTCTGCTGACATCGAATCAATATCGGTATTGAAAGGACCGGCAGCCGCCGCTCTATATGGATTAAAAGCCGCCGCAGGTGCGGTTGTTATTACGACCAAAAAGGGGAAACAAGGAGTACCACAAATCTCAGTTAGTTCGAAAATGAAGCTTGATGTAGTTAGCCAACTTCCGGAGCAACAAGGGTTATATGGCCAGGGAAGTGCTGGCGCTTTTAATGCTGATACCGGTGAATCATGGGGCGAGAAAGTAGCTTCTGGTAAACCATTCTATGACAACATGAAGAGCTTTTTTCAGCAAGCATGGGCTTACGACGTGAATGGAAGTATTTCAGGTGGAACTGAAAATGCCAACTATTTTATGTCAGTTCAGCGTTTAGACCAAAAAGGTATTGTGCCAACTACCGATTATGTGAAAAATTCGTTCCGTTTTAACGGTGAACAAAGGCATGGGTGGTTTACGATTGGAATGAACACCAATTATATTTACTCTACCACAACAAAAACGCTTACGGGCGATGGATTGTATGGAACTGGTGGTACTGGCTATATGCTGAGTATTATTAACTGGCCAAGAACAGACAACATGGCTAACTGGAATGAAAATGGCGTTAAGCGAAGATTATTACCAGGAATTGCCTTGCAAGATGATATTGATAATCCAAATTGGCTGGTACGAAATAATCCGGTAACTGAAGAATTGCACCGCTTTATTGGATCTGGTTATATGAAGGTTTCACCGGTTAAATGGATTGATGTAGTATATCGTGCCGGTATCGATCATTATAATTCATTTAATCAGAGTATTACCAGTCCAGGGGCAGCTATGATTGCACCATATGATAAAGGCGCTGTTTCAGAAAAACTTCGTCAAAACGATTTGTTGTCTTCAACGTTGACGGCTTCTGCAAACCAAAAAATAAATAGTTTCGACCTTAACCTTCTGGTTGGTCATAACTATGAGCAAACAACGTATTCGAACAACACTCAAACTGCTGTTGGGATGTTAAGCCCTGATTTTATAAGTATTAACAATGCTGCAGCTGCAAATAAAGCATTTGACAGCTATAAGTCGCAAAAACGATTGACAAGTGTATTTGGAGAATTCCGTGTGGATTATAAAAATATAGCCTTCCTTGGGGTGACTGGCCGTAACGATTGGTCATCAACCTTATCTCCGGAAAACCGTTCGTTTTTCTACCCATCGTTCAATGGAAGTTTCGTATTCACAGAGCTTCTCAATGAACGATTCAGAAACGTACTTAGCTTTGGTAAGCTGCGTGCATCATGGTCGCAGGTAGGTAAAGATGCCCCTGTTTATCAAACAGCTACCTATTTAAATTCTCCAGTTACTACAATCGGTGGAGGATATAACGACAGTTGGACGGGTGGTAATCCTGATTTGAAACCTGAAACTACAACTGCTCAGGAATATGGTGTCGATTTGCGTTTCCTGAAAGGTCGTTTGGGAGTTGATTTAACTTATTATACCACAACCAGTGATGATCAGATCATTCAACCCCGTGTAAGTAATGCAATTGGTTATATTTTCAAATATGTGAACTGGGGAACTGTAGAAAATAAGGGTTATGAAATCACTGTTAATGCCGTTCCAATTCAAACTCAAAATCTGAAATGGGATTTAAACCTTAATGTTTCTCACAACGATGGTAAAGTGTACAACCTTCCAACCGGATTGGAATTGCTTTATGTTACCGATGTGCAAATTGGACCTGCCAAACCAGCATCAGTTAACAACGGAGACTTTCTTGGTCTTACCGGTCAAAAATGGCAAAGAACAACTGATGGTCAGTTAATTTTGGATCCAAATACCGGTTATCCACTTACATCTACCGATGCAACTAAGTTGGTAGGTAACCGCGAACCAGATATTATTTTGGGATTAAATAACAATATTGCTTACAAAAACTGGAACCTTTCTTTCCTGATTGACATCCGAAAAGGTGGAGCTGTATATAATGCTACTGAATGGGCAATGATTAAAACCGGTTTAAGTAAAGAAACTGAAAAACGTGGCGAAAACTATACATTCGAAGGAGTAACACTTAATTCAACAACCGGGGCATACGAACCGAAATCAAGTACAGTGGTATTAAACGAGAATTACTACAAGAATATTTATAGTGCTGAAGCATCAAATTTCATTACTGATGTAAACTGGTTCAGATTAAGGACAGCCTCTCTTGGATATAAATTGCCTGATTATGTCTGCAAAAAAATCGGATTTGTAAAGAGCATTGATGTTTCGATTATGGCAACCAATCTTTTTATAATTACGAATTACAAAGGAATGGATCCTGAAGTTAGCGCCGGAGGCGCCGGAGTTGTGGGAGCAGGTTCTTCAGGTATCGATTATGCAGGAGTTCCAGCAACCCGCAGTTATTCGTTAGGTTTTAATCTTAAATTTTAAGAAATAAGCATATGAGAAAGTTAACACTAATATTTCTGGTAACGATAGGTTTAATAGTCACCTCGTGTGATTACAACCTGGACATAAATACATCACCCAATACACCACAAACAGCTTCGCCTGATTTGCGTCTTCCCAGTATCCTGAGTTATACCATGGATATATACGGAAGCCATGGTGTCAGAACATCCATGCTGTGCCAACAAATGGGATACATTTACAGCGCCAATCAAAGATACTACGAATTACAGAATTGGCATCTCCTGAATAACGCTGATACCTATGTTTGGCAATCGTGGTACATATATAGCTGGATTAATATTTCTAAAATGATTGCAGATGCCGAAGCTTCGGAAGCCTGGCATTATGTTGGAGTAGGTAAAATTATGCAAGCTTTTGGTTGTGGATTTGTTGTTGATGCATATGGTATTATGGCTTATCAGCAAGGTTTATCCGATGCAACCTTTTTGCCTGATTACGATGATGCTGAATATGTTTATAGCAAGATTCTCCCATTGTGCGATGAGGCTATTGCCGATCTTCAAAAGACTCAAGCAGCTACTGCTCCTCTTTTAAGTGCTGGTGATATTATTTACAAGGGAGATACTCAAAAATGGATCAAATTTGCTTATGGTGTTAAAGCCAGATTAATGAGCCATTTGTCTAAAAAGACCAAAGGAACAGACGTGCTGCAATACAATCCGGATGCGATTTTGAGCTTGTTGTCAAAATCTTTCGCATCTAATGCTGATGATGCTGAGTTGAAATACCTTGTCAGTACTGTCTCAAATCAAAATTCAATTCAGTATCAAAATACATCAGCAAGTGTTAAACCAGGTAAACTCTGGACCCAATACTTGTTGAGTACTTTACCAGGAACAGGTAATAGTTGGAATAGCGGAGTAGAAGATCCTCGTGCAAAAAAGCTGATTCCTAAGATCACTTCAGGAACAAATATTGGGAAATACAGTTACGGAGTTGATCTTGCAACTACAGATGTTGATCCGAAATCGACTAACGCAAATTATGTGGGATTGAAATCGACTGACAGCAATAAGCTTTTCTATACTCAGCAGGATTCGCCTTTTGATTATATGACTTATTCTGAAGCCAAATTTATTGCGGCTGAGGTTTATTTCAGGAAAGGAAGTAAAACTGAAGCACTTGCTGCATACAAGGAAGCAATCAAAGCAAATATCGACAAGTTAGGCTGTACACCTGCCGAAAGGGATGCATTTCTTTCAAGTGCCGCTGTAGCTCAAACTGCCGATGAATTAACGCTTAGTCATATTATGATTCAGAAATACATCACACTTACTTATAGTCCTGAAGTTTGGACCGACTTAAGAAGATGCGATTATTGTACCGATGCTTCAGGCGTTTATAATGAAAGTACTGGAGTTTATAAGGGATTTGACCGCCCTAAATTTGCGTACGCCTTAAACTTCCCAACTTCAAAAGACTATATACGCAGATACCAGATGGCATACATGGAACGCGATTACAACGCTATAAAGGTCCGTCCTTTTGGCGTGTTTGATACTGATTATATGACGAAACCAGTTTGGTGGGACATTGTAAAATAATAAATGTATAGCTATAAGATCAGACCTGTTCCCTGAATTGAAGGGGGCAGGTCTTCTTAACTATCAGGTTTTGTTTAATTATTTCGACCGTTTTTTATTCGGCAGTGATGTGTCTTTTGGGATATAACTGAATCTTGAAATATAAATTATCAATTGCTATTGTTTTATTAACGAATCATTTGAGCCTCTTAAATTCATAAGAATATCAATAAAAGAACGTATTTTTGTTTAGAAGGAAATAGTAATCACAATAAATAGACTGATGAAAAATATTTTTAGGGAAATAGGTTTTGTAATTCTGCTTATTGCATCAATTGGGCTGGAAGTTGATGCGCAAACAACATCTTTCAAATCTTTGAATACAGATATTCAAACGATTCAAAAACAACTTGTGCCGGATAAACGGGTCGCAATTTTAAATGTTTTGCTGAAAGACACTTTGCATCAGCCAATAACAGTGAAAGGCGAAACCAACCTTCCGGAAGGAAAAAAACAGGTTGCCCAATTACTTGCAGCCAAAGGAATTCAGTTTGTCGATTCTATCCGGGTTTTGCCTGAGGCATCTTTGGGCGGCAAGATTTGGGGACTGGCAACACTTTCGGTTATTAATATGCGCTACGAGCCAAGAGAAGCAGCCGAAATGGCAACTCAGATTTTGATGGGTATGCCGGTAAAAATATTGGAAGTGAAAAATGGCTGGTATCGAATTCAATCACCCGATCAGTACATTGGTTGGGCTGAGGATGCCGGGATTGCGCTTAAAACTGAAGCTGAAATGATGGAATGGAAACAAAGCAAACGGTTTGTTTTTAATAAAACTGTCGGGTATGCGCTTTCGGCTCCTAAGAAAAATGCTTCTCATGTATCCGATTTGGTTCTCGACGATCTGTTTGAATCGATTTCCGAAACCAAAGGATTTTTGCAAGTTCGGTTTCCTGATGGAAGAACGGCTTTTGTGAAAAAAAGTGATTGCCTTTCTTTTCATGAATGGACAAACCGGACAATTGATGTTCAATCCATTTTGTCGGTTGCAAAGCAATTGAATGGGATCCCTTATTTATGGGGTGGTACTTCCTGCAAAGCGACCGATTGTTCGGGTCTGACGAAAACATCCTATTATTCGCAAGGAATTATTTTGGCGCGCGACGCTTCACAGCAAGTTCGTTATGGGCAACATCCCGATTTTACTGATTTCAGGAATCTGGTGCCTGGCGATCTGCTTTTCTTCGGAAGCAAACGGGTTACGCATGTTGCTTTATATATGGGCAATGGCCTATATATTCATTCATCCGGATTCGTTCATATTAATAGCCTTGATCCTGCTGACCAATTGTATAACGATAAATTACATAAAATTCTGGTTGGATCAAGCAGAGTGCTGACTTCGTTGGATACCGATGGAATTGTTCAGGTTAAGAATCATTCATGGTATTCAATCACCAATAAATAAAAATCACTATTCAAAATGACACATAGCCGACGTAATTTTATACGAACTGCCAGTTTATCAACATTGGTAGGTGTTACAGGATTTGAATCTGTTTTTGCAGGTACAAAGGATAAAAAACAGAAATCTTCAGGAAGCGGTTTAAAACTGAGTTTTTTGCCGCACGATTTACTCCTGAAGCATACTTTTACGATTGCTAATAGTTCACGGAAAACCACTCCAGATATGCTCATCCGCATTGAATTTGATGGACTTTTCGGATATGGTGAAGCTTCTATGCCGCCATATCTGGGAGAAAGTGTCGATTCTGCAACCAAATTTCTTTCAGCGCTCGATTTGGGTCAGTTTAAAGATCCGTTTCAAATGGACGATATTCTGGCTTATGTCGATTCAGTAATGTCTGGAAATTGCGCTGCAAAGGCTTCTATCGATATTGCCTTGCACGATTTGGTCGGCAAAATAATGGGTCAGCCATGGTATAAAATATGGGGCTTCGATCCGGCTGATACCCCAAACACTTCGTTTACAATTGGTATCGATACGCCGGAAGTGGTTCGGCAAAAAGTTGCTGAAGCAACTCCGTATAAAATACTGAAAGTAAAACTGGGAATGGCTACCGATAAGGAAATGATTGAAACCAT
>JBBQXI010000058.1:0-13188 GCA_038209805.1 Bacteroidales bacterium
GGCTTTTTCGAAAATCAAGGCGATGTTTTTCCCACCAAGCATTTGTTCTTCGAGCCCATTCTTTTTAGCCTTTTTCAGCTTCGATGCCAGGTTTAGCAAATATTGAATTTCTTCTACTTTAAAATCGAGTAATGTTAAGAAACTTCTGTTTTTTAAATTGATATCCATGATTCTAATATGAATGTTGTTTTTAATAATTAGCGTTAATTGTTTAGTCAATAGTCATTAGTATAGGGGAAATAATGACCGATTTTCTTATTTCCAAATGACCTATGACTCATTTCTTATTATTGGTCGTACTCCATCGTGATTTTCGATCCATACGATTTGTCTTCCAGTTTCTTTGCTTCGGTAATCACACTTTTTCCCCCGCCATTTTTAATGAAATACAGACAAGCCTTGATCTTTGGCGCCATTGTTCCTTCCGAAAAGGTGCCGGCTTCCAGGTATTTCATGGTGTCGGCATAATTCAGGAACTCTAATTTTTCCTGAGTTGGCTTACCAAAATCCTTATAAATAAACGAAACATCGGTCAGGATGTAAAATTCGTCAGCTTTTATTTTTGTGGCCAGCAACGCCGAAGCCAGATCTTTGTCAATTACTGCGTCTAAAGTACGCAAATCATTGTTTTCGTCGAAATAAACCGGAATTCCACCTCCACCGGCAGCAATCACAATGTTTCCGGCACGAACAAGGTCTTCAATAATTTCACGATTAATTATGTCAACCGGTTGTGGCGACGAAACCATTCTTCGCCAGCCACCATTGGCTTTTGCTGAAGGTTTAAAAATCCAACCTTTTTCATCCTGAAGTTTTTTGGCTTCCTTTTCCGAATAGATCTTGCCGATTCCTTTGGTGGGGTTCGAAAATGCAGGATCGTTCGGATCAATTAAGGTCATCGAAACAAGCGTGATGACGTTCTTTTTGATTCCATGCTTCTGAAGAACGTTACGGATCATGCGTTCTATCATGTAGCCAATTCCGCCTTGAGAATCGGCAACGCAAACATCTAAAGGCATTGGAGCAATGTCATACAATTGCTGTCCAGCATCGTTCCTCATCAGGATGTTACCCACCTGCGGCCCATTTCCATGGGTGATCACCAGCTCAAATCCTTCATTAATCAGGAAAATTAGATTCTCAAGTGTTTCGGTGGTATTGGTTTCCTGTTGTTCAATGGTTCCTGCTTCATTCTCGCGGAGCAATGCATTTCCTCCTAATGCGACTACAGCTATTTTTTGCATATTCAGTATCGATTATTCTTGAATCCCCTTTGTTTTTAGGTTTTATAGCTTAAAACGCGGGGAGACTGATTTCTGGTAAACTTAAAAAAAGGAACGAGATCTAATCATGATCAATGTTGGAAGTGAAGATACGAATCGATGCTTTAAAACAGCCAGTCGGAATGAACGAAAAAAACAAAAAATCAATAATTTTTTGTTTCATAAACAGTTGGTGATAAAATATACCTAGCCAAAATTCGTTAACTTTGCGCACGAATTAACTATAGAATGGCAAAGAAAATAACGAAACCGGTAAATAAAAAACCAGTGAAGGCAGCAGGACCTTCGAAAATCAAGGTTACAGTCAAATTTTTTAAGAGCAATCAGTTTAAATACACCTTAGGTGCATTTTTACTGCTGTTTAGCGGATATTTGGCTATTGCTTTTACATCTTATGGCTTTTCAGGTGCAGTCGATCAAAGCAAGCTGGACTTGCCAATTTTGGATTTCCTCGATCGTTCGGTTCAGGTGGAAAATTTCGCCGGAAATGGCGGCGCGGATTTGGCCGAGCAGTTTATTAACCTGGGATTTGGATTTCCATCCTTCTTTTTTATCCTGATTTTTGTTGTTGCTGCGCTCAATCTGTTTGGGTATAAAGAAATAAGGTTTCTCAAAACATTTCTCTTTTCATTTCTCTGGATGCTTTGGTTATCCATCGCGCTTGCATTGCTATTAAATGTCACTTCAAGCGATAGCTTTTTGTATGTTGGAGGAATGTATGGCTTTATTTTTTCCAGCGTGTTAACTTCATTTTTAGGAACGATTGGAGCTACTTTAATCTTAGTATTCCTGTTGTTTGTATTGCTCATCGTAACGTTTAGACAATTTTTGCCTTGGTTCACGAAAGTAATTGCCAAAAAGGAAAAAGAACCAGCCACAGCGGAGCAATTGGCTGAAGAAGCACTGGCAGTTGCCGAGCAGGAAGCATTATTGCAACTTGAAGATCCGGCAATATCAAAACGAATTACAGAAGAAGATAAAGTTAAAGTTGTTGTTGATCCCGATTTTCATGACGATGATGATTTTGAAATTGAAAATACGGTCTCGAAAAAAGATGTGGAGTTGAGCATTGAAGATATGCTTTTTGATCATGTGCCAGAGGTTGAATCACCAAAACCAAAGACAAAGGTTAAAGAACCGGAATTACAGGTCGCCGAGAAAGTTGCTGATGAATTGGCCGGTGATGACGTTGTTGCTGCAATGGGCGATTACGATCCAACACTTGATTTGTCTTCCTATAAATATCCAACGATCGATTTACTTGACGACCATGCCTCTGGAAATGCAGAAGTAAGCAATGAGGAGTTGATCTCGAATAAAAATAAGATTGTTGAGACCCTACGTCACTACAAAATTGAGATTACTAAAATCAGGGCCACCATTGGACCAACTATTACACTGTACGAAATTGTACCGGCTCCCGGAATCCGTATTGCCAAGATTAAAAATCTGGAAGATGACATTGCGTTAAGCCTTTCAGCATTGGGAATCCGTATCATTGCACCAATTCCTGGGCGTGGTACAATCGGTATTGAAGTTCCGAACCAAAAGCCTGAAATCGTTTCGATGCGCTCAATTATCGGTTCTAAAAAGTTTCAGGAATCAACTTACGAGCTTCCAATTGCCTTGGGAAAAACGATCTCGAATGAAACATTTATGGTCGATTTGGCCAAAATGCCTCACATTCTGGTGGCTGGTGCCACAGGTCAGGGTAAATCAGTCGGACTAAATGCGATCATCACTTCACTGCTTTACAAAAAGCACCCATCGCAATTGAAATTTGTGTTGATCGATCCCAAAAAGGTGGAGTTGAACCTTTATTCTTCGCTTGAAAAACATTTTCTGGCCAAAATGCCGGATGAAGAAGATGCAATTATTACTGACATTCAGAAAGTGAAAAACACATTGAATTCAGTAAACATAGAAATGGATGCGCGGTATGATTTGCTTAAAAAAGCGCATGTCAGAAATATCATCGAATACAACGCCAAATTTATTGGCCGCCGCTTAAATCCGGAAAAGGGGCATCGCTATTTACCTTATATTGTCGTTGTGATCGACGAGTTTGCCGATTTGATTATGACTGACGGAAAAGAATTTGAATTGCCAATCGCACGTATTGCTCAGTTGGCTCGTGCCGTTGGTATTCACATGATCATAGCGACGCAGAGACCTTCAATAAACATTATTACAGGTGTGATTAAGGCCAACTTCCCAACACGTATCGCTTTTAAAGTAGCTTCAATGATCGACTCCCGCACCATTTTAGATACTCCCGGAGCTAATCAGTTGATTGGAAAAGGCGATATGCTTGTTTCAACCGGAAGTACCATGACCCGTGTTCAGTGTGCCTTTGTGGATACTCCTGAAGTGGAACGTATTTGTGAGTTTGTAGCCGAACAAAAAGGTTATTTAACAGCATTCCTTTTGCCTGATTATGTGGGCGATAATGATGGCGGATCGCCAGATGTTGACCTTAAAAACCGGGATGAAATGTTTGATGATGCAGCCCGGTTAATTGTTTCGAATCAGGTTGGTTCTACCTCCATGATTCAACGTAAATTCTCGATTGGCTATAACCGGGCCGGCCGGTTGATGGATCAGTTGGAGGCTGCCGGGATTGTTGGTCCGAGCGAAGGCAGTAAGGCACGGCAGGTATTAATTCAGGATGAATATAGTTTGGAACAATTATTGAATGGATTCAAATAGAAATCTAATAATTTACAAAATGAAGCAATTAATTTTAATTTCCCTTTTTTCTGTTTTTGTTTTGACAGGATATTCTCAGCAGGATGCAAAAGCAAAAGAAATTTTGGAAAAGGTTACTAAAACGATGCAGTCGCTTACATCGCTTGATGCCAAGTTTTCATACGAAATGGAAAACAAGGTTGAAAATGTGAAGGATAAAAGCGTTGGCTCTATTGTGTTGAAAGGCAAAAAATACAAATTGAATATTCCACAGTTGGGAACGCAGATGATTTGCGATGGCAAAACAATCTGGACTTATATGGTCAATTCGAACGAGGTTACGATTGCTGACCTGGATGAATCAACAGATGAATTAATGGATCCGGCGAAAATTTTCACCATTTACGAAAAGGGATTTAATTATAAATTTCTGAACGAGACGGTCGATGCTGGTGTTCCGGTTTACAACATCGAATTGACTCCTCAGAAACCATCGGGAGACATTCAGAAAATAAAACTCATGATCGATAAACAAAAGATGTTGATACATGGGGCAATCATGAATGGTAAAGATGGAAATACGATTAATGTAATCGTTACCCAACTAAAAACTGATGGCTCTTACACAGATGCTGATTTCGTTTTTGATTCGAAAAAATACAAAGGAATTGAAGTTGTTGATATGCGATAAGTGAAACATGAGATAACAAAAAAGGGTGCCGTTGAGCACCCTTTTTTGTTTCTATATCCTTTTGATTAGCTTTTCATTTTTGCATAAGTCATTTGTTCAACCGAGGCAATCTCAATAAATGACGTTCCGCCGCCAACACCAAAATTACCACCAACGTAAATGACTGTATCTTTATCCGTAATCAGATTCCGTTCAACCAAATCGAGTAGCGAGGTTTCAATCAATTTATGCTTGTTTTTCTTCGATTGAATTTCACTTGGGAAAACACCATACGAAAGAGCCAGTTCTCTTTTTACCCTTCCGTTGTGGCATTTGGCATATACCGGTAATGCACCTCTGAAAGCAGCAATATAACGGGCAATCTTTCCGGTAAGAGTATCGGTAACAATTGCCTTTACTTTCAACTCTTTCGAGGCCAGTACTGCAGCTTCAGCAAGGAAGGCCGAAGTTTCATTGTCGAGGCGCGGAACTGGCAAATCATTACGTCTGTCTTTGCTGGCTTCAACTTCAAGGGCAATTTTTGACATCACTTTTACCGATTCTACGGGATAACTGCCATAAGCTGTTTCTCCTGAAAGCATAATCGCATCGGTTCTATCATAAATAGCTGTTGCAACATCGCTCACTTCAGCTCGTGTTGGCCTTGGGTTGTCGATCATAGAGTGCAGCATCTGGGTAGCAATAATCACAGGTCTCTTTTGCTGAACGGCCTTCCGTATTAATCTGCGTTGAATGGCTGGAATTTTTTCGGCTGAAATTTCAATTCCAAGGTCACCACGCGCAACCATAATACCGTATGCATGCTCAAGAATTTCATCAATATTGTTTACTCCATCCAGGTTTTCGATTTTAGCAATAATTTTTATACGGCTATTAAACTGGTCAAGAATTTCCTGAACTGCCAGTACATCCTTTTTATTTCTCACGAAAGAGTGAGCAATAAAATCGACGTCATTTTGGGCGGCAAATTCAATAAATTGGACATCTTTTTCACTGATTGAAGGTAAATCGACACTGACTCCTGGTGTGTTTACGCTCTTTTTGTTTTTTATCTGTCCGCTGTTTCCAACCCGGCAAACTAAATAATCTGCGGTCTGCTCAATTACTTCAAGAGCAAGGTCGCCATCGTCAATTAATATTAAATTACCAACTGGTACATCCCGTTGAATGTGCTCATAGCTGACATAGAGAATTTCCTGAGTTGACTGACCATCACCGCCCTTTACCTTAATGATATCACCTAATTTAACATTAATTGGTTCGTCAATATTCCGCGTACGGATTTCAGGACCTTTGGTGTCAACCAAAATTGCGATAGAATCGGAAACTGCACGAACATTGTTGATCATGGTCAATGCGCTCTCAGTTGAAATGTGAGCTGTATTGAGTCTGGCAACATTCATTCCAGCATCAAATAATTGTTGGATAAACTCAACTTCACAACGTCTATCAGAAATAGTTGCTACTATTTTGGTGTATTTTTTATTCATATGTATATAATTTGTTTTTAATTGTCGTTTTTAAACTCATATGTTTGCATTTTAATTAGTTTTTATATGTTCTGCAAGCATGTTCGATTCATAAATTCAAAATTTATTTTATAGGGCGGCAAAAGTATACAAATTTTCATTCATCGAGTATATAACACCTGATACAGTGCAAAATGTCATCAATATTTAATGTATTTTTTTAATCGCCTCAATACCAAGCCTGTACGAATCAAGGCCGAATCCCATGATACTTCCGACGCAAACTGGGCCAATTAGCGACTCATGCCTGAAATTCTCTCTCGTTAAGATGTTGGAGATATGAACTTCTATAACCGGAGACTTTACTCCAGATATCGCATCTCTGATTGCAACTGAGGTATGTGTATATGCTCCGGCATTGATGATAATTCCGTCGTAAGTAAACCCTCTTTCATGAATTTTGTTGATAAGTTCACCTTCAATGTTTGATTGATAATATTCCATTTCGATGTCAGGGTATTCACTTTTAAGTGTTTGAAAATAATCTTCAAATGATTTATTTCCATAAATACTTTGTTCCCGAATTCCTAACAGATTCAAATTTGGCCCATTAATTAACAAAATTTTCATGATTTGGTATTTTATATAAAAAAAACAGTAACTTAACCGATTGTAAACTCGTAGTGAAAATTATGTAATCTTGGTGGATGATCATAGTTTATTTAAAATCTACTTTAATAAAGTTTACAAAACCAAAATTATTAATATTTGTTATAGAATTTTAATTTAAAGCATTTTAATTATGAAATGGGAAGATAGCAAAAAAGGATTTGAGTCTTTCTTACGTTTGGAGAAAGGTTTGTCAGCAAACTCTATCGCTGCTTATATCAATGATATAAATAAGCTGATGGTATTTGCAGATGAAGAACTTAAGAAACTAGCACCTGAAAAAGTGAAATTGGCTCATTTGAAAAAATTTGTAGAATGGATCAATGATAAAGGTGTTTCACCTAGAACGCAGGCCAGAACAATTTCTGGTATTAAATCATTCTATAAGTATTTGCTTATGGAAGGTAAGGTTACCAATGATCCAACGACATTACTGGAATCTCCAAAGATTGGTAGAAAACTTCCGGATGTACTTTCCATTGAGGAAATTGACTTGATGATCGATACCGTTGAATTAAACAAGCCTGAAGGTCAGCGAAATAAAGCAATGCTTGAAACTTTGTACAGTTGCGGACTTCGCGTTTCGGAACTTGTTAACCTGAAGATTTCCAATTTATCTTTTGATCAGGGTTTTATTAAAGTAGAAGGCAAATCTAACAAGGAAAGATTGGTTCCGGTTAGTGAAAAGGCGGTTGAAGAGATCAATAAGTATATGGATGTTTACCGCAAAACACTGAAAGTTTCAAAAGATAGTGAGAATATACTATTTTTGAACAGAAGAGGAAAAAAATTAAGTCGTGTTATGATCTTTACAATCATTAAAAATTTGGCTTTAAAGGCTGGATTTGAGAAAAAGATCAGTCCTCATACTTTCCGTCATTCATTTGCCACTCATCTGATAAATGGTGGTGCTGATTTGCGTGCTGTGCAGGAAATGCTTGGGCATGAATCAATTTTAACAACTGAGATTTATACTCATCTTGACAGGGATTATTTAAAGACTACCTTAAATCAATTTCATCCAAGATCATAGTTGAAATAGTTATTCTACTTTAAGAGAATGTTAGGAAGTTAATAATTTCTTAACATTCTTTTTTTTGTGTCATATGGTATTATTTATTGGTAATCAGTTGGTTGTGTGAAAATGGTAATGTTGTTTGTGTAGTGAGCCTGAATTGATCTTAATTTAATATTTGCCAATCTGAGCGGGGGTGAAAAAAAGGTATTTTTGGTGTCGAGAAAATTTTTGTTTTGTTGAAACTATTAAATTATAAACACTTATCATGAAAAACACAGATCTATTAAAGTATGGTATTGATACCAATGCCGAAATTTTGCATAATCCAACTTACGAAGAATTATTTCAGGCCGAAATTGATCCTGCCAATGAAGGTTTTGAAAAGGGTGTGTTAACGACTTCTGGTGCAATATCAGTTGATACTGGTAAATTCACAGGACGTTCACCTAAAGATAAATATTTTGTAAAAGACGCAGTTACCAACGAACATTTATGGTGGGATGGTACCATCAACCGCCCAACAACTCCAGAAGTTTTCGATCATTGCAAGAACCTAGTAACAAAACAACTTTCTACTGCAAAAAAATTGTATGTAGTTGATACATTCTGCGGAACTAACGAAGATACTCGTATGAAAGTACGTTTTATCATGGAAGTTGCATGGCAAGCTCACTTTGTGACTAACATGTTTATCCGTCCTTCTCACTTCGAATTGGCTAACTACGGCGAACCTGATTTTGTAACTTTGAACGGATCTAAAACCTCTAACCCTAACTGGAAAGAACAAGGTTTGAACTCTGAAGTTTTCACTTTATTCAATCTGACTACCAAAATGCAAGTTATTGGTGGAACATGGTACGGTGGTGAAATGAAGAAAGGTATTTTTGCATTGCAAAACTACTACCTACCTTTACGCGGAATTGCTTCTATGCACTGTTCTGCTAACGTTGGTAAAGATGGCGATGTAGCTATCTTCTTCGGACTTTCAGGAACAGGTAAAACTACATTGTCGGCTGACCCAAAACGTTACTTAATTGGTGATGACGAACACGGTTGGGATGACCATGGTGTATTCAACTACGAGGGTGGTTGCTATGCTAAAGTAATCGATTTGGAAAAAGACAAAGAACCAGATATCTGGAGAGCTATCCGTCGTGATGCTTTGTTGGAAAATGTAACAGTATTAGCAGATGGAACTCCTGATTATACTGCTGCTGCTTCTAAAACTGAAAATACCCGTGTTTCTTACCCAATTTACTTTATCAATAAAATTGTTTCTCCTTCACGTGCAGGACACGCTAAAAAAATCATTTACCTGTCGGCTGATGCATTCGGTGTTTTGCCTCCGGTATCTATTTTGGACGAACAATCAGCTCAATATCACTTCCTTTCAGGCTTTACTTCAAAATTAGCTGGAACTGAACGTGGCATAACTGAACCAGTTCCTTCTTTCTCCCCAGCATTTGGTGAAGCATTCTTGACTTTGCACCCAACCATGTATGCAAAAACATTGATCGGAAAAGCTAAAGAACACAATGCTAAAGTATACTTGGTAAACACTGGTTGGAACGGAACCGGAAAACGTATTTCTTTGAAAAATACTCGTGCTATCATTGATGCAATCATCGATGGTTCAATTGAAAAAGCTGAAACAATCAAAGTTCCAATTTTGAACCTGGTTGCTCCAAAAACATTGAACAACGTTGATACTGAAATTCTTGATCCACGTAGCACTTATGCTGATGTTGCTGAATGGGAAACCAAAGCAAAATCACTTGCTGCTAAATACATTAAGAACTTCGAACAATACTGTGACAATGATGATGCTAAAGCATTGATTCCATCAGGACCACAATTGTAATCATTAGTTTTTAAACTATAATGAAGAGGCTGAACTAGAATGAGTTCAGCCTCTTTTTTTGTGTAAAAATGAAAAAGTAAGCCTCAATTTTGTTCTGAGACTGCTTTCCAATTTTAATTTAGCCTTGGTTTGTATTTTGTGTGAAGCAATTGATGAGCTAATTGACTGTATGGTTTTTCCAAGAATTCTTCATAAATCTGTTGAATTTCAGGGTTGGCATGCGACTTACGCAGAAGCTTTCCTTCATCTTCCTGATAAATGGCCAGAATTCGTTTTAGTCTGATATCATTGGTCGTAAAACGTGGTTGTCCGCCGCCGCCAATGCACCCACCGGGGCAAGTCATTATTTCAATGAAATGGAACACTTCTCCGCCACGCATGGCTTCAATTATTTTCTTGGCATTACCTAATCCGTGTGCTACGCCAACTTTTAGTTCAATACCTTCCAGAAAATTCCATTCAGACTTGCATCCTTCAATCAGTAAGGAAGCTTTTTTTACGCCTTCCAATCCGATAACCGGTTGTAAGTGTAGGTTTTCTAATGGAAGTTCTCGTCCGGTCACAATTTCGTATGCGGTACGAATAGCAGCTTCCATTACTCCTCCGGTATTTGCGAAAATGTCGGCAGCACCCGATCCTGAACCCATAGGAGAGTCCATTACATCGTCTTTTAGTGCTCTAAAATCAATACCTGACTGTTTGATCATCCGGGCTAATTCGCGGGTAGTAAGAACGTAATCGACATCCTGAAATCCACTGTCGTTCATCTCTGGTCGTTGCGCTTCAAATTTTTTAGCTGTGCAAGGCATTACCGAAACGACAATAATATCTTTTGGATCGACCCCGGCCTTTTTTGCATAGTATGTTTTGGCCACTGTGCCAAACATCTGCTGTGGTGATTTACAAGTAGAAATATTGTCGAGAAATTCGGGATAAAAGTATTCCGCATATTTAATCCAACCAGGAGAACAGGACGTAAACTGTGGCAAAGCTACCTGCTGTTTATCTACCAGCGCTTTTTTCAATCGCATCAGCAGTTCAGTACCTTCTTCCATAATAGTTAAATCTGCGGTGAAGTTGGTGTCAAACACACGGTCGAAACCAAGTAAACGTAAGGCAGAGACCATTTTCCCGGTGACCAGTGTTCCCGGTTCATAATCAAAACATTCACCTAAAGCTGCGCGAATAGCAGGCGCAGTTTGCACTACAACGAATTTTGACGGGTCTTCGATAGCCTCCCACACAAAGTCGATATGTTCTTTTTCAGTAATTGCACCTACAGGACAAATTGCGGCACATTGACCGCACTGAACACAAGTCACACCATCGAGTTGCTGATCAAAGGCTGGCCCAACCCTGGACTCAAAACCTCGACCTTGAGCAAATAAAGAGCCGACACCTTGAATTTCATTACAAACAGTTATGCAACGTCGGCATTTGATGCATTTTCCTGAATCACGAACCAATGACGGAGTTGAATCATCGATATAACTCTTCAGTTTTTCACCTTCGTAAGTAATGTCCATGACGCCTAATTCCAAAGCAAGCGACTGTAGTTCGCAATCATTATTTCGCGTACAGGTTTTGCATTCTCCACAATGTTCCGAAAGGAGCAATTCAACAACAAACTTACGGGCTTCTCTGACGTTTTTGGAATTGGTTGTAATTTTCATCCCCTCGCTAACCGGTGTTGTACAAGAGGCAGCCATCGATTTCGCTCCTTCCACATCGACCATACAAACACGACAGGCGCCTTTGGGAAGTTGATTTTCAACATGACAAAGAGTTGGAATCTTTATACCTGCTTTTGCTGCCGCTTCAAAGATCGTACTGCCAGCTTCAATTTCTATGGGTTGTTTGTTTATATATACTGTTGTCATTTATTTCGGATTTTGAAATTAGCAACTACTACCATAATCACATCTTAAGCATCTTCGGGCTTGTCGTATTGCTTCCCCTTCAGGCCAAACCTGCTCAACTTCATTGAAATTGTACATACGACGTTCAGCAGCCAACATCACCATGTGAGTACGTGGATATTTCGCCGGAATGGCCTCCGGATCGAAGAAGGTATCGTTGTGTTTTTCTTTTCGCCAAAAATCATGTTTGTCACCAGTCAGGAATTCGTCGATTCCAACAGCGGCCATTTCTCCACCCGCAACGGCTTCAATAACCGAAGACGGACCGGTAGCTGCATCACCACCTGTGAAAATCCAGTCAACAGAGGTTTGTCCTGTCCGTGGATTTCGTGCCAATTGCGATTTGCCGGACAGTTTCATAGGAGTATCGCCTAATATCTCTTTGGTGTCGAGAGTTTGCCCAACAGCAACAATAATTTGATCAGCTTCAAAAGTAATCTCTTCATTGGTCTCAACTGGGCTGCGGCGTCCGCTCGAATCAAATGCACCAAGCTTCATCCTAACACAACGCACACCCTGAATCTTTCCATCCTCGGTAATAAATTCTTTCGGATTTGTAAGTGTATGTAGTTCAATTTTTTCTTCAATGGCAGCATCAATTTCTTCGGTCCATGCTGGCATCTCTTCCTGAGTACGACGATAAACAATATCTACCTTTTTAGCGCCTAGCCTAATTGCTGACCTTGCTGCATCGATGGCAGCATTTCCTCCACCAACAACTATAATTCTCTTTCCAACAGGGACAGAGCCCCTTAAATTATAGGTCTGAAGGAATTGAAGTGCATCAACAACACCTTCAGTCTCAATTCCCGGAATGGACGGTTTGACACCCTGTGGAGAACCTACTCCGATAAAAACAGCTTCGTAGCCATCCTTGTTGAGCGATTCGAGGGTAAAATCATGCCCAAGCTTCATGCCGGTGCGAATATCAACGCCCATATTCTCGATCATACGAATTTCACGTGCCAAGATTTCACGAGGTAATCTGTACGCGGGAATGGTTTGAACTAACATTCCGCCAGGACGTTGTTCTGCCTCGAAAATAATGGGTTTATAACCTAAACGGGCCAGGAAATAAGCACACGAAAGTCCTGCGGGTCCGGCACCCACAATTGCTATTTTACGGGTAGCGTTTATCGCATTTTCACGCATTTCTGGCAATTGTATGGTTATTTCCTGATCAACCATGAAACGTTTAATTCCACGGATAGAAACAGATGCGTCAATAGCAGTTCTTCTGCATTTATCTTCACACGTATGGAAGCAAACCCGGGCACAAACAGCGGCAAACGGGTTTCTTTCGCGATGAAGGCGAAGGGCTTCGGCATAGCGTTTTTCAGCAGTAAGCGACACAAATCCGGGAACGTCTACTCCGGCAGGACAAGCACTTTGACATGGTGCCCTGACTAGTTTCGCACATTTTCCGGCTTCGCATTTGTGTTCTCTGATATGATGTTCATATTCGTTCCTGAAATAACGAATGGTTGAAAGTACAGGGTTTGGCGCCGATTGCCCCAATCCGCAGAGTGATGTCTTTTTGATCCATTCGCCCAGGTGTTCCAATCGTTCAATGTCACCTTCTTTTCCATA
>JBBQXI010000059.1:0-13120 GCA_038209805.1 Bacteroidales bacterium
TGATACTCGCATTTGTAATACACATGCGATAATTGTCTAAATTTGCCCATAGTTGTATTTATTTTACATGGGCAAATTTATAGGCATAGCCTTTTGCTCGTAACCACCGTCTTAGACGGTGGTTTTATATGTTACAATAAAGAATTAAAAGAGATAGGTAATCAACAAGTTTAATTCGAAGTATTTTAAGCGCTTTACTGATCTGGGTTTCAACGGTCCGCTTCGAGATCTTCAGTTTTTCCGCAATTTCCGCAATTTTGAGATTTTCGTGCCTACTCATCCAGAATATTTCACGACATCGCGGCGGAAGTTCATCAATAGCATGTTCAATCAGTTCGCTGAGTTCATTTTTTGTCCAAAGGTCTTCTTCCATAACCAGATGATCGGCTTCAGGAATCCGGTTATCGAACCGTTGTTTTACCTGCAGGCTTCGAAGGTGATCAATGCATCGGTTTTTTACACATTGCATAAAGTAGGACCGAAAAGAACGAATTTCAATCGTTTCGCGGGTCTCCCATAATTTCATGAAAACCGACTGAACGATGTCTTCCGATATCTCTGTATCTTTTATAATCTGATCCGCATAAATTACTAACCCCGAATAATAGTAATTGAATACCAATTCGAAGACTCCCTGATTGGAGTTTTTAATACTCTCCGCAAGGCTTTGATCTGAAATAAGTTTAGTTTCGTTAACCCCCATTTATGTGGAAGGATTAATTCTGGTTGTTAGTTAGATAAGTAATAGGAAAGATAAAATGTCACATTTCTATTTTTCGACTCACCCCGAGCTCGCTTTGCTCGCTCGCCCCTCTCTCGCGAGAGAGGGGAAAAGTCACCGTAAGGTGGCTTGGGGTGAGTAGATTTAAAATACGAAAATAAATACTTCTCATTACTTAATAATACATTTTGAAAATGTGAATATACCACATTTTGTAGTTTGAGTTCCAATTAAGTGTACATAGTACAATTATTTTTCCTACTTATATCACTTCCATTTGATTCTCAGTGCAAATACTTGTACCAAGAGTAAACTATTTTCACCATAAATCTACAACTTTGAACTGAATTTAACTTTGATTGGTTTCTTGTTGATTTCCTTTGAAATAATCCGCGGATCGAGATTAACTTTTGACTTTACCAGTTCCGGAATGTTGAAAGATTTTAAGAACCGATTGTAAAATAAAGGATCCAACTGAGGTAAGATAAATGGTTTAGAGAAAGTTCCCTTATCATCCATATGCGAAAAATAGGGACTTGTATGCAACCCGTCTAAACGACGGCTGCTAAAAACAAGCCACCGGTTATTTGATGACCAAGTGTGATAACTTTCAGTTTGATCGCTGTTGATTTCAGGTTTCGAAATTTCTTTGGTTTCTAAATTGAGTAAATAAATATCGCTTTCCGGATGCCAAATGCTAAAGTTTCCATAATCAGACAGGCAAAACATAGCGAATTTTCCATCAGGAGAAATGCGCGGAAATGAAACGCTTTTGCCTGTTATTGCTGCATTGTATATCGTATCAACCGAGCCAAAACTGTTCTTTTCAGGATCGAATGAAATCCGAAGCAAATCGTACCTTATATTCTTGTATTCTTTTGGCGATAAAGATTTGGCACTACAATAATATAGTGACTTTCCATCGGGAGACCAGGTTGGAAATGTTTCCAGCCTGCCTTTTGATGAAATTGCGGGGGCAGTAAAAATACTATGCGCCTTAAGGTTGTATACGATGACATCGGATAAGGTATCCAATACTTCGATTTTCTTATCCGGAATGGCATGAAAAGTCTGAACAATTCGGTTAGTCGAAAAAGCAACATGTTTACCATCCGGATGCCACGATGGATATACTCCCGGCCCCAGAGTGCTATCGGTCTTTGTATCCAATTTTTCAATTAAACCATCCTTATACAAATAGGTACCCGAATTTTCTGCCCGCATGTGAAAAAGCATGGTGTTACTATTATTCATACAAAACGAGTGACAGTTCATGCAATTACCACCACTCATTGTGTTTTCCATGATCGGCGTTTCATCAAAGTTATTTAAACATCGCTGATAAATTCCCATTTTATTCCAAGTCTCAAACCCGGGATCGATTAATCGGTATACCAGATAACTGTCGATCGAATCAGGCGATATTTTGTTGATAATGGTATTGTATTTCAACCAACTGCTACCTTTTCTAATGTAAATATCAATGGTAAATTCCTGACTATTGGCTTCCTTAAGCAGCTTTTCCCATTTACCTGAAGACACTGTAACGATACCGTCATCTGAACTCTGTCGAAACAGTTCCTTACCGCTAAAACTGTACACGGCAACGTATTTTTCGGCAGGTTCTTTAACCGCAAAATTCAATGGGGCAATATTACAAGGAATTGTAATTCCGGCATAGTCAGGATAAATAATAGCATTTTGATCTATCTTTCTTGCTCTGGAAATATCGTCGGTACATGAACCCAAGAAGAACGAAACCACTAAAATTGAAAGGATGTGTTGAAATGAATTGCAACAAATTTTATAATGAATCTGATTCATAGCTATTTTTGAGTTTGTCCGGCAAAATGTAAATAATACCAACAGGTGTTGCCAAATTGTTTATATAACTCCCTAGCAGCTCTGTCTCGATCACCACCACATCTTGAAATTTGTGCGATATATTCGTTTTTCCTTTGAATGGTGGCTGGTCGAATCGAAAATCCTTCAGGAACAAGATCCTTTTTGAAATAAGTCATGCAGAAAAGAAGGGCTTCTTCGTAATTAACCGGGATTTCGCGGTATCCCAACTCTTTTAAACGGTAGATATTTGCTGCAAAATTGGTAATGTCCTTGTTCAGAAGAAAAACAGCCATTAAATATTCGAACGCCATTTTGTTTTCCGGATGTTCCTTTAATAATAAAGGCAATCCAAGGTCGTAACTAATAAAATCGTTCTTTGCTAAGAATTGTCGCTTCTCAGTCAGTTCTTTATTTTCACTAATTCTTGCCGGATCTAAAACATACGTTCTATACTTCGTTGCCCAATCTTTGTAAAATATCGTTTGATCCAAAACATTCAGGTATTTTGAAGCAACTTCATATTGCCCATTAATTAAACTTGTTTGAACCAAGCGCTTTAACGAACGCGGATTTAAGCCTTTTGCCACCATTGATTCGAAAGCCCACCGATAAGCTTCGTTGATGTAATTGAGGTGATAAAATATCTCCCCTCCAAAAAATGGAGTTACTTCGTCACGCGTCCATTCCAATCGCAAACCATCAATCCCATGTTGCGGAAAATCGAACATTCGGGTACTAAACTGTCCGGTTTTGTATAAAGCCAAATTTGTATAATACAATACCAACCGATTGGTTCCCGGATATTTTTTTGAAAGGCCGATTACCATATTCCAGTCTTCTGCCTGCACATAGTGATCCATACCCAAAAATATTTCAATCTTAGGATCATATGCCTTTGTTTTAACAATAACAATCCCTGCAATAATAATTGCACTTCCAACCAGAATTGATGCATAATTCCATGGAATAATCAAAACTTCCTTTTTCCTTATTTGCTTATATCCTGAAAGCATTAAAACAACTATCGGAAAGTAAAGCAATAAAGCTGCAAATAAAGGCATTCGCGAAACACCCCAAAAGGGTAACGGATAGAACCATGCATTCTGAAATGGTATCAGATAAAAAAACTTCCAGCCTAGATACGGAACTCCTATGGAAAGTATTGCCATCACTAAAATTGCAATCCACTTTTTCTTTGAACTGAAATAAAACAGCTCAAAAAGTATTATCAATACCGAAGCAAACAATGCAAAACTACCCGAAAGGACATACAATAAAAGCCATGCAACCCCTCCAATAATATACCGGTATAAATTGTTGGTTAGTCTCAAATACAAATAAGAAAACAAAAGAGCTAAAATAACTCCAACCGTAAGTCCGATCTTGAACAGATGATTGCTCTGAAATCCTGCAATAAATAGAACCGGAATAATGCCAAGTACAAATGCATTTATCCCCAACTTTTTAAAAATTAAATGAGTTAGAAAATAGATTGTAACAGCCAACAATGTAACAATACCAGCTGCCAAATATTGATTGATGAAAAATTGAGCTAAGAATTCACCCAGATAAAAAATAAACTCGCCTGGTTTTTCTAGAAAGGGTCGAAAGTAGTAGCCCGAAAACCTGAAAAGCTGGGCTTGCTCCACATAAAACAGGTGAAATTTGTTGAACGAGAAGAAATAGAAATAAAAAGCTAAAAATAAGATGCATAAAAAAATCCACCTTAAGCGATCTGCAATTTTTTCGGTCAAAAAGCGATGCATTCCTTTAGTTAGAAGTTAGTTAGATATTTTGAAATTGATTTATATTCAATCCATGTAAATGTAAATGATTCTTTTAATCAATTTACATTCAACAAAAAGATTCTTTTAAAGTACAAAAAAACGATCTGAATACCATCATTTTAAACCAAGGAACTACCTGACCACGATCGTCTTCGTGTTAACAAATTCGCGGATACCAATCGTCGATAGTTCGCGGCCATAGCCACTTTCCTTTATTCCACCGAAAGGCAACCGGGGATCAGATTTTACAAAGTCGTTAACAAACACACAACCTGCTTCCAGACCTTTTTCGGCCAGCAATTTGCCTTTTTCAACATCCGAAGTGAAAATACCAGCACCCAAACCGAAAACGGTGTCGTTAGCAATCCGGATGGCTTCTTCTTCGGTTTTAAACCTGAATAAAACAGCGACCGGACCAAACAATTCCTCGTGATAAGCCGGCATTCCGGCAACCACATTTTCAAAAACGGTAGGCGGATAAAATGGCGCATTTCCTTCAGGAACATAGCCCCCAAGTAAAATAGTTGCGCCCATTTCCTTGCTCTTTTCTACTTGTTGGTGAAGTTCGTCGCGTAAATCGGTGCGTGCCAAAGGTCCGATTGAGCTTTCCGGATCGAGCGGATCACCAGATTTAGCCTCGCTCATTAACCGCACAAATTCAGCTCTGAACTGATCGTAGACTGAGTCAGCAATGATAAATCGCTTGGCCCCAATGCAGCTTTGACCAGCATTCAGCAAGCGGCTGGTTACACACAATCGGGCAGCGGTCATAATATCAGCATCTTCCATAATCAGATACGGGTCGCTCCCACCTAATTCGAGCACCGATTTTTTCAGAGCATAACCGGCTGTGGAAGCCACAGAACGGCCCGCCGGTGTACTTCCAGTAAGCGTCACTGCCTTAATTAGCGGATTTTCTATGACTGCTTTTACTTCTTTCGAGCCAATGATAATTGTTCGGAAAATATTCTCCGGAAAACCTGCCTCGCTAACCAATTGCTCGATGGCCAACGCGCAGCCTGAAACGTTGGAAGCGTGTTTCATAACACCCGTATTGCCCGCCATTAGAGCCGGTGCCAAAAAACGAAATACCTGCCAGAACGGGAAATTCCAAGGCATCACGGACAAGACCGTACCAATGGGCTGATAGGAAATATAGGCTTCGGATGCCTCTGTTTTGATGGGTTCATTCTTCAGGAATGCTTCTGCATTTTCGGCATAATAACCACAAACGGAAGCGCATTTTTCAACTTCACCAATGGCTTCGCGCTTCACTTTTCCCATTTCCGAAACGATAATTCCGGCCAATTCTTCCTTCTTCACAAGCAATCTGGCCTGAAGGTTTTTCATAAAAACGGCGCGCTGCTCAAAGCTTGTCTGTTTCCATGAATGAAATGCCTGATCAACGTTAACGATGATTTTCTCAACTTCAGAAGAAGAGTATTCTTTATAGTCACAAATGACTTGTCCGGTAAATGGATTAATGGATTGCATGCTATTTCGTTTTGATCAAAAATAGCTATTTATATGATGAAGAAAAAATCACCACTCTCCCACCCTGCTGACATACTGTTGTCACACGCCTGTATTTCCTTTGTTCCATGAAAACAAATTAAACATTTTTCAGCACACTTTTTAATCGTAATTTTATTCACATCAAACACATTTGCCATGGAAAAGAAAACAGTAGAAAAAGTAAATGTTCTTTGCATCAGCATCGATACAAAATTAAAGTCGATGATGGAAGACACCGGAAATCTACCTAATGAACTGGTTGAAAAAGCGCTTGAGTTAAACCTCGAAATTGCCGGTCCGCAGATTTGGGTTTACGACGCAACCGATGGAAGCCCCGCCACGCCCTTCGAATTAACCATTGCCCTTCCGGTAAATAATCAGAAAGGAGATCCAGGTAAATTTAGGTTTGCCGAATTTCCTGAATTTAACTGCATCAGCGAAATCCACAACGGACCCTGGGCCAAACTGGGCGAAACCTACCAGAAACTAATGCCTTCTGTTTTGCAGCCAGGCCAATCCTGTAGGGTTATTTGCCGTGAAGTTTATCACATCTGCGATTTTGAAAATCAGGAAAACTGTGTAACCGAAATTCAAGTTGAAGTTCAATGATTCAGGAAGTAAAGAACGATCCGCAGTTAATTGCTTACTGCGGATTGTATTGCGGTGCATGCCGCAAATACATTTCAGGAAAATGCCCGAGTTGTAAACAAATTCAGGGGAAACATTGGTGCAACATTCGTACCTGCAACATCGACCAACAGTTTAGCTCATGTGCCGATTGTGAGCTCGAAACACCCAATGCCTGCAAGAAATTCAACAACCCAATTTCGAAGGTTTTTGCATTTATTTTTGGTTCGAATCGCGAAAAGTGTATCCTGACTATTCGGGAGAATGGAGTCGTTTGGTACGCCGCTCACATGGCCGAAACACATCAGCAGTCGCTGAAAAACAAGTAAAAAGTCACAGTCAGTCTCAGTTACCAGAACAAAGCCTGCAAGAAACAAACATTTTTACTGCAAACTGCGACTGAATACTGTAAACTCGCATAAACTTTTGCCTTTGCACTTTTTACTTTTAACTTGGCAACATGAACCACATAGAACGACTGAATGCCATTTTGATCCATCTGCAAAGCAAACGAATCGTGAAAGCTTCGGAAATCGCTGAACGATTCGAGATCAGCTTGCGCACGGTTTATCGCGACATCCGGGCTTTAGAAGAATCTGGCGTTCCGATTGGTGCAGAGGCTGGTGTTGGGTATTTTCTGATGGACAATTACAAATTACCACCAATCATGTTTACCAAAGAAGAGGCTTCGGCATTGTTGTTTGGCGAAAAACTGATTGAAAAAATGTCGGATGACGGGATGAAGGTGGAGTTTTGTTCGGCCTTGTTCAAGATAAAAGCCATCCTGAATCCAGAGGAAAAAGACCGACTCGAAAAACTTCAAAATCAAATATCGGTACTCAATTTTACTTCATCGAACGAAAATTTTAACCGGCTTTTCCTGAGTGAAATTCAGCAGGCATTGGTTTCGAAACAGGTTCTTGAGATTGATTATCAGGCAGGATATGGGGCTCCGGCAACCCAACGAATGGTTGAACCCATCGGACTTTGTAATTACAGTCGCCGATGGCATTTATTTGCCTGGTGCAGGTTGCGCAGCGAATACCGCGATTTCAGGCTCGACCGGATTCGGGATTTGAGAATAAGTACGGAAAACTTCAAGGGGAAGCAGCATATTTCGATGGACGAATTTATCAGGCAAATCAATGTTATCAGCGACAAGGCCAATATTTCATTACTTGTTCCTGTCGATCGGGTGAAACTGATTGCCGAATCGAAATATTGGTACGGTTTCACTGAAGAAGAAAAAATTGATGATCAAACCAGTCGTCTTCGCTTTGCAAATAACGAACTTCGTGGTTTTGCTACGTGGATAATCACCTCGGGTTCGTATGCCAAAGTTGAAGAACCCGAAGAACTGAAGGAGATTCTGAATCAATATATTTCAGGAATAATAGAGAATTACCAGTAAAATTAAGTCAGGGCTTCACTTTGAGTGAAACCCTGACTTGCTTATTTGTGATAATTCTAAATAATTTCAGGCATCAAATAAGGTGCACGATAATCGCGTGACAGCATGGCGTTGGCATCTTCAATATCGTTGCCAATAAAACGTTCAGCTACCGGATCAAACTCCAATTGTTTGCCCAAACGATAAGAGATATTTCCGAGGTGAGCCAATGAAGAAGACAAGGCTCCGGTTTGCACCGGCCCGTTTTGTATACTCATGTCGCGGGCACGTATAGCATCGAACCAATTCTGAAAATGTAAATCCAGTTCGCCTTTTTCGGAGCGACTTGGACCTTTTTCGCGTTTTTCGCCCAGATAACTTTCATAAGTATCATATCCTTTCACTACCAGATAGCCTTTATCTCCGTAGAAAATATTACCCACTCCGGCACCATCTTCAAGGTTTGTACACCAGTTGCGCACTTCGAACTGAATAATCTTCTTTTCTTTCGGATAGTGATAAATGGAGGTCTGAATTTCAGGAACTTCTTTACAATCGTCCCACAGGAATTTACCACCCATCGAAGTGATTCGTTCAGGTAAAGTGTTTACACCCAAACCCCACATGCAAAGATCGGTTTCGTGAATTCCCTGATTACCCACATCGCCATTGCCATAATTCCAATGCCAGTGCCAGTTGTAATGTACCAGATTTTTAGTGAACGGACGCATTGGAGCTGGTCCACACCACAAATCGTAGTCAACTCCTGGAGGAGTAGGAGAAATACCTTTGTTGCCAATATCTGGACGCCAGCGGTAAACCAATCCACGTGACATGTAAACACGTCCAATCAATCCTTCTTCCAGGTGTTTAACGGCTTCACGAATGGCAACCGAACTTCTAAGTTGAACACCGTGCTGTACAATACGGTTGTATTTATAGGCAGCCTCAATTATCTTTCTTCCTTCAGAAATATTGTGTGTTGCCGGTTTCTCAACGTAAACATCTTTTCCGGCCTGACATGCCCAAACAGTTTGGAGCGCATGCCAGTGATTAGGCGTTGCCAGCGTTACGGCATCAATTGTTTTATCGTCAAAAACCTTACGGAAATCTTGTTCGATGGCAATTTTTCGTCCGTATTTCTTTTCGAATTCAGCAGCACGCTCCTGAAGAATATTCATATCTGGATCGCTCAAGCAAACCAATTCAACATTGGCTTTTTCGGCTAATCCCATAATGACTTCGATGTGCGTTTTACCTCTGCCGTTTATTCCCAGTACTGCAACACGAAGGCGATCATTCGCACCTTTTGCCCCTGCAGGAATAATTACTGGTTTTTTAACCGATTCACTTGTAAATGCAGTAGGAGTTACCGCAGCCAGAACAGCACCGGTTGCCGCAGTTCTCAAAAAATTCCTTCTTGAGTTTTTTTCTTCTTTTTCCATTGGTAATAGCGTTTATGTTGGTTATTTAAAATTCTTCGAAAGGTTATTCAATGTAGCATCAGTTAGGTCACCACCAATTACAATTTTGTGTTTAAAAGTAATGCTCTCGCCCGGGTTCAGTACAATTTTTACTTCGGCTGCATTTTTATCGAAAATACGACCACCCAGATTATTGGTTGCAAACAAGCCATAACCACGAGCATGCGACCAGGCCGGATAGTTGGGATTGGCTTTATTGTCGAGAATAGCAATTGTCATAACTTCACCATCTTTAACTCCGCGAAGTGCAACCCACGGACTGCGTTTGCTCCAAACATCGCCACCTTTAACGCCTTCAGCGTTGCGGTAAACACCATTCACGCCATCATTATTCATAACCGGAACTTCAGTTACAATACCTTTGGCATCAAGGAATTTTTCGGGTTTTGTGGCAGGTTCTTCAAAAGTGCGATCCAGACGCAAACCGATCAGTCCTTCTTTATTTTCATTAAAAGTAACAGTTTGCTTGGCTGTTAATTTGGTTATCCGTTCGATGGTACGGGTACTTCCGTCGCCTTCAAAAATATAAGTTGCTTCCTCATTTAAAAGTACATTGTCTTTCACATCAACCCAATCGGCATTGGTAACCAGCGTTCCTTTAGCCGGGTTTTCGCTAACAATTTTTCTGAATTTGATGGTTCCGTATTTGGGTTTGTCTTCTGCTTTAATGGCATACGAATTGTTCCAAAAATCGAGTCCGTTTACATCGCCAAAATTAAACCAGAGACCGACATGATGAGGATGGTCGATCCGCTCAAATGGTCGTGGATTTAATGGGAATCCGCGGGTAATAAATTTTCCGGAGGCACTCATGATCGGATAAAGCGATTGCTTCTCCATGTTATCCGGATAAATGTAGGCCGTGAAAAGTTTTCCACTTAGGTAAACTTCCACTTTTTTACCGCTCTCGTTGTTCTTAAATTCAACTTTCTCCTTTTTCGATGCCTGAGTGATTGAAACAGCCAACAACAGTACAATGGCTGTAATGCAAAATGTCTTCATTGGTTTATAATTATTAGTTAAAATCTATTTTGACTCAATGTAAGGACGGATTTCTAAAATTAGAAAAAAATTAAACTTTATTGCGTAATATTGGCGTAAAGAAAAGAATTAACGGTACTCATTCAGAACGATTTAATGACCGATCACCGGAAAATATCACAAACACTGGAGAAGTTACTGAGTAGCAAAACATTCTCGAAGCCGGGGGTGTACCGAGACTTGTTAAATTACCTCGTGAATTGCTCGCTTAAGGGAGAAACCCCCAAAGAGCAGCAGATCGCCCTGGATGTTTTCGGGAAAAAAGCGGATCAGGAAAAAGAGTTAAATGTTCGGGTTTACATCCTGAACCTTCGAAACAAACTAAAGGAATATTACCAAAACGAAGGAAAAGATGATACGGTTATTCTTCAAATCCCGAAAGGAAAGTATCAGGTTGAATTCAAATTCCAGACATACAAATCTTTTAAACGTACTCTAGAAAAATATAGTCTCGTACTCTTTGTTTCTGGATTCTTGCTAATTATTGTCTCGATCATTTTGATCGTGAATACAGATAAATTCCGCCAGCCGAAACAGGCCATTTGGAAAGGATTTTTAAAGCCTAATTTTCCTATTCTGATTGTTTTAGGCGATCATTATTTTTTCACCGATTCAATAGCTACTGGCCGACTTGGAGCTTCGCGCGATACCCGGATTAATTCGAACGAAGATCTGGATGCCTACCTGAAAATCCATCCGGAACAAATGGACAAAATCAGGAAAAGTAATACAACTTACATCAACAGGCAAGCACCTTTGGGATTGTTTACTATCATGAAAATGTTCGGCGGTGGTGTGGCCAATGTTGAAATGAAATATTCGTCGCAATTGCGGTGGGAAGACACCCGAAATAAGCATCTGATTTTTATCGGCTCCATTAAAACATTGCAATTTCTGAAACCAACACTTGAGCGAGTTGGTCTGAAATATGATTTACAACATTCATCGTTTACCTACCAGACAGCCGACAGTACCTTGTTTTTCGATAATCGTTCGGAGAATTACCTCGATCACGAATATGCAAGTTTGATTCATTTCTGTGCAAAAGATGGCCGAAATGTACTGTTTCTTCTTTCGGATGCCGATGTTGGTAACATTGCTGCCATGAAGTACTTAACCGACAAGCAGAATTCAGATTTTCAGGAAAAAGAAAACGAGCAGAATTACAAAGCCGTTTTCGAGGTAAAAGGTCAAGATTTGACCGATTTTAAAGTTGATTTGATACGAATTGATCCGATTCGCGAGAACATTTCGGAAATATGGCCCTGAAAAAAGTGGTCAGTCTCAGTTACTAGTGTTGTGTTAACGAGCTTATGACGGATCGTCATGCCGAACGTTCGACTGAGCTCACGTCGAAGGCTTGTTTCGGCATCTCTTAATAGCATGAGACCCTGAAACCCCGCCTGACAAGCGAGCGGGCAGGAAGTTCTGGGTGACTGGTGCTTGACAAAGCCAAGCTAACACAACACTAGTACGCCTTAAACAACAAATCCTCCAAGGTTTTCGAATGCCTTGAAGGATTTTGTCTAAAATCTAGTATCTGTTGTCTGGTTTAAACCGGAATTTCCATCAAAAGAACCTTCGATTGTCTCGTTGTTTTCATGTCTATTTCAGATTCTACTTGCTCAATGCATAATCCATCTCGTTGATTCAGAGTTTCAGAACCAATTTCAATTTCTCCTGAAATCAGAAACAAATAAACCAGGCTGTCGGCCTTTTTCAACTGATAACTTATGTTGGTGTCCGCATCAAAGTTCCCAAGCGAAAACCAGACCTGTTGATGTATCCAAAGCGAATTGTCAGCACCATCGGGCGATACTATTGTTCGCCATTTACCATTCATTTCTTCATCCTGAAATTTAGCCTGACCGTATCTTGGCTCTACATTCTTTTTATCCGGAAAGACCCAGATTTGAAGCAAGCTTACTTCATTTTTATTGGAGTGATTAAACTCTGAGTGCTGAATACCTGTTCCGGCCGACATTACTTGTACTTCTCCCGGTCGGATAACCGATCCGTTTCCCATGCTATCCTTGTGTTCGAGTTCACCAGCAAGAACAATGGTAATGATTTCCATATTATCGTGCGGATGAGTTCCGAAACCCATTCCAGCCTGAACAGTGTCATCATTAAGCACACGCAGAGCGCCAAAATGCATCCGATCAGGATTATAATAACTGGCAAAACTAAACGAGTGCCAGGTATTCAACCAACCGTGATCTGCATGTCCTCTGCATCCTGCCCTGTGTACTGTAAGTTTCATGATAATAAATTTAAAAAGTTCGAAGTTCATAAAGTTCGAAGTGCCTAAAATGCTTTATTGCATCAACTCTAGGCACTTCGAACTTTATGAACTTTAGGCACTTATTTACTCGGCAACAACCAAGCTGAAGTCGAGCGTGAACTCGTCGTAAATTACTTTATCGCCTAAGTTATCGAAGAACGATTTCGAGCCGTACTTAAGGCCATATTTACTTCGGTCGATAGTAATAGTCCCTTTGTAAACTGTGCTTTTCCCGTCTTTTGAGGCAGTTGCAGTGAAGCTATTTGGAAGAGTAACACCTTTAATGGTCAAATTTCCGGAGAAATTATCGCCATCAACTTTGGTAATGACAAGATCGGCGGTTGGAAATGTTGCAACACCAAAAAAATCGTCCGATTTCAAGTGGCCAATTAATTTGGCATTCCATGCTGGATCAGTCAAATCGGT
>JBBQXI010000060.1:0-13100 GCA_038209805.1 Bacteroidales bacterium
TCGTAGTTATGCCGGATATTTGACCACCATTTCTGGAAGGCAACTTTCGTTTGCCATTATGCTGAACAATTTTTCGGGAAGCCAATCGGAAGCCAAAAGGAAAATTGAAGAAATACTGGTTGACTTGAGAAAGTTATAGCAATAAAAAAGCCCCGTCTTTCAACGAGGCTCTCTCAGCTATAGGGATTAATTTAATTATACAATGCTCTTCATCGCGGTCATTTCGGCACGCAATTCTTCGCCAATTAATTCAACATCGTGGTAACGAATAATTTCGTTTACACTGATCAATTGTTTGTTGTCAACTCCATTGCCTTTGCCTGCTCCGTATGGTTTTCCAATTACGTCAACATCAATTTTCGACATGAAATCGGCCAACAATGGTTTACAGGCGTGATCGAATAAATAACAACCATATTCGGCAGTATCAGAAATTACACGGTTCATTTCGAACAGTTTTTTGCGTGCAATTGTATTCGCGATCAGCGGAGTTTCGTGAAGCGACTCGTAATAAGCCGATTCTTCTTTAATTCCGGCTTCGGTCATGGTTTCGAAAGCCAACTCAACGCCTGATTTTACGAAAGCAATCATAAGCACTCCGTTGTCGAAGTATTCCTGTTCGCTAATTTCCATGCTTCCCGCAGGAGTTTTTTCGAAAGCAGTTTCGCCGGTTTCAGCTCGCCAGGTCAACAGGTTTTTATCGTCGTTTGCCCAGTCTTCCATCATGGTTTTCGAGAAATGACCCGACATGATATCATCCATGTGTTTCTGGAACAACGGGCGCATAATGCGTTTCAATTCTTCGGAAAGTTCAAAAGCTTTGATTTTTGCAGGGTTCGACAAACGGTCCATCATGTTGGTAATACCGCCATGCTTCAAGGCTTCGGTAATCACTTCCCAACCATACTGAACCAATTTAGAGGCATATCCTGCATCAATTCCTTTTTCAATCATTTTATTAAACGAAAGAATTGAACCCGTTTGCAGTATGCCGCAAAGAATGGTTTGTTCGCCCATCAAATCCGATTTTACTTCGGCAACAAAAGACGAACTCAACACGCCTGCTTTGTGTCCGCCAGTGGCTACAGCATAAGCTTTGGCAATTTCGAAACCGTCCTTATTCGGATCGTTTTCAGGATGAACGGCAATTAAAGTAGGAACACCAAAACCACGTTTGTATTCTTCGCGAACTTCGGAACCTGGCGATTTTGGGGCAACCATGATTACGGTAATGTCCTTACGAATCTGCATTCCTTCTTCAACAATATTGAACCCGTGCGAATAAGAAAGTGTTGCTCCTTTTTTAATCAAAGGCATCACGGCAGTAATTACGCCAGTGTGTTGTTTATCCGGAGTGAGGTTGATAACCAAATCAGCAATCGGAATCATTTCTTCGTAAGTTCCAACTTTAAATCCGTTTGAACTTGCATTTTTGTACGATTGACGTTGTTCTTTAATTGCTTCGGCACGAAGTGTGTACGAAATATCCAATCCTGAATCGCGCATATTCAAACCTTGGTTCAAACCTTGAGCGCCGCAACCAATGATTACGATTTTTTTGCCTTCCAGTTTTTTAACACCATCGGTGAATTCTGAGCTATCCATAAATTCGCAGGTACCCAATTGTTCTAACTGAAGACGCAACGGTAATGTGTTGAAATAATTTGCCATTTTCTTTTTGATTTTATATTGATTAACTATTTAGCTGAATATTGAACATACAAAGCAATGGAATATTCGTTAAAATGCAGTGCAAAAATTAAGGTATTTTAGGTACTTTTCATGGATTAACAAATTTATTAATTCAAAGCCATATAAATATTCACTAAATACCAACAAGTTACCACCACCACAGAGATGGTAATTTTACCTGTCATTTAAATGAATCAGCACGATACTGAATCGGAGTTATACCGGTTTCCCGCTTAAAGAACTTCGTGAAATACGACTGATCTTCAAAATTCAACTGGTTGGCAATTTCGGAAACACTCAGGTTGGTATGAACCAACAAACGTTTTATTTCCAACAATTGTTTCGCTTTAATGATTTGTGAAGAAGTTTTGCCGGTCAGTAATTTTACTGTTTGTGTCAAATGATTCGGAGTAATGCCAATCATCCCGGAATAATCGCTCATCGAAAGGTTTTTTTGGTGATTTTCTTCAACCAAATGAAAAAACCGTTTAACCAAAATTTGTCCTTTCCCTTTATTCAACAGATTTTCAGTTACCTGATAACGAGCTGCGCAGGTAGTCAGGATGAGATCGAGAATGGAGCGCAACATTTCTGTACGAGACTCCACCTCATCACGAATTTCGGCAATACTTTGCCTGAACAAACTTTCCAGAAAACGAATATCATTCTCACTTTCGAGCAACAATGGCGGATTATCCTGATGAATGGTGTAAAAAAATGGAAATTCAATCAGGGTATTTTGATTGCTTCGATTGAGCAGGTAAAAATCGGCAGTAAAGATAAAAATGAAGCCTTCAATATCGTTCGAAAGTTCGAGTTTGTGCGCCTGCCCGGGCGACATGAAAAAAACGCAGGGCGGCTTGATTTCATATTTATTCGTATCAATCACATGATAGCCAGAACCCTTCAATAGATACAGCACCTCGAAAAAATCGTGACGGTGTGGATATTTCACACTAAAGTGCCGGTTTGCATCAAAAACCTCAATCTGAAATTGCTGACTTTTTCGTTCAGGAGAACTGAAATTGTGCAGACTATAAACCGGCAACTGTTCGGTAGGATTCTTCATAAAAGTACTTTCGCATTGCATACGAAAGTACGAACAAATTGGTTAAAACTCCACACTGATTCTATAAATGCTGGCCTACGTACACTGAAGATTTTTCCCAGGGAACCAGGTCACCATCAAACTTCAAACTTCCCGAACTCATTCCTGTCAATGTTGCTGTCCCTTTACCTGATGCAGCAATATTAATAAACAAGTCGTAGATACCAATCGTAGTCATCACATTCATCCTTAAGGTAAATGCCTTGTGCTTTGCATCTTCAGTTAATTCCCACTTATTAATATTGCCTTTGGCAGTAACTCCACCAACTCCATTTGGACCTATTCTGAAATTCGACCCAATTTGAATAGTAGCTTCCGTAGAATCGACTGCAACAAAGTTAATCGTGGAATTTACGAGAACACGGTTACCATACCGGTCTTGCAAATAATCGGCCTCTAACACGAAATCCTTATTCTCCAGCATGGCTTTGGTCTGCTGAAAATCTTTTTCAAGATCAGCATTCCGCTTTTCCTTTTTAGTTAGAACAGCGTTTTCATCATTTCCCTGAGCAAATAAGATACTGGTTGAAACGATGAGTGCAAAAAATACAACAAATCTTTTCATGGCTTTATCCTTTCCTTTTTATTTGATTTAATCGCTCACAAGATTCATTCCGCAGTGATGAAAAACAAAAACTAATTTTTATCCGTTAGCAAAATTTAACGATTGAAATATCTGACTAAACGCAACAGGGTTTGAGTGCCAAAGTTTGGGGATATTTGTTCAGAAATGACATTGTTATTTGAAAGTATACAATTTAAAGATTTACTATTTAGCCTGATGATTTTAATGCAAAATAGTAAATAGTAAATTATCTAATTGTCAATTTCTAGTCAACCTGTTCGAGCATGGCATCGCGTTCTTGCAGGAATACTGAAAGCCTTTCAATGGTACTGCGGGTAATGGCAACTCTTCCGGAGCGTATAAACTGAGTGACACCAAAAGCGTTCAATTCATCAAACAATTTTTGAGTTTCGTTTGAATGACCGGTTTTTTCGATTACCACATATTCGCGGGTAACTTCAAGAATTCGGGCTCCTGAATTGCGCACAATTTTCTCGACTTCATCCGAATCAAACAAAAACTCAGTCGAAACTTTATACAGGGCAATTTCCTGATAAATCATTTCATCGTTCGTATTGGCAAAAACCTTCAGAACATCAACTATCTTTTCAAGTTGTCCAACAACTTTTTCAACCCTGTCGGGAGTATCACGAATCACAATGGTGAATTTAAAAACTCCAGCAATAGCCGATTCTGAAACGGTTAAACTATCGATATTAATTTTCCGCCGTGTAAAAACAATCGTTATCCTACTTAATAATCCAATATGGTCTTCCGAAAAAACGGTTATAATATATTCTTGTTTCATGTCTGTATTGATTTAAGGTTCTAATATAATATCCGATATCGAAGCTCCGGTTGGAATCATTGGAAAAACATTATCTTCCTGTTCAACAACCACTTCAAGTACATATGGACCATTATGATCGAGCATTTCCTGAATAGCGCCTTCCAGCTGATCGCGTGAAGTTACTTTCTGTGATGCCAATCCGTAAGCTTTGGCTATCCCAACAAAATCAGGGTTTTTCATTTCAGTAAACGAATACCGTTTTTCGAAGAACAGTTGCTGCCATTGGCGCACCATTCCAAGGAAATTATTATTCAGGATTATGATTTTAATGTCCAGATTATATTGTGAAATCGTTCCCAATTCCTGAATGGTCATCTGAAATCCACCATCACCTGACATCGAAAATACGGTGCGATCAGGACGACCAATTTTAGCGCCCATTGCAGCAGGTAAGCCATAACCCATCGTACCAAGTCCTCCGGAAGTTACATTACTTCTGGATTGTGTAAATTTAAAATAACGGGAAGCGATCATTTGTTGCTGACCAACATCGGTAACCAGAATTGCATCGTTGTTCGTTTTTTCTGAAGCAATACGCACCACCTCTCCCATGGTAAGTCCAACCTTTTTCGGATGAATATCGTGCGAAATCACCTTGTCGTATTCAATTTTATCACAAGCCCTAAATTCATTGAGCCATTCCTGATGCGAATTTGGTGCAACATTATCAATCAACATCCGGAGCGATTTTTTTGCATTTCCTAAAACCGGAGCATCGGCATGTATAATTTTATTGATTTCTGCAGGATCGACTTCAAGATGTACAATTTTAGCCTGTCTGGCATATGCAGCAACTTTACCGGTTACCCTGTCGTCGAAACGCATCCCAATGGCAATAACCACATCAGCTTCATTGGTTTTGATGTTCGGACCATAATTCCCATGCATTCCAAGCATTCCAACATTTAGTGGATGCTCGCTTGGAAGAGCCGAAAGTCCCAGCAAAGTCCATGCTGCCGGTATTCCGGTTTTTTCAACAAACTCTTTCAATTCAGCTTCAGCACCACCAAGAACAACACCATGACCAAACAAAACAATTGGTTTTTTTGCTTCGTTGATAATATCGGCAGCAGCTTTTACCTGAAATGGATCGACAGGATATTCAGGCAGGTAACTCCTGATTTTAGTACACTTTTTATACTCAAAATCGATCTGAGCAAACTGTGCATCCTTCGCTATATCAATTAATACAGGCCCAGGACGGCCTGTAAGGGCAATGTGGAATGCCTTGGCAATAGCTTCAGGAATTTCCTCAGCATGAGTAACCTGATAGTTCCATTTGGTCACCGGCAACGAAATACCCACCACGTCTGATTCCTGAAAAGCATCGGTTCCGAGCAATGGCGATGCAACCTGACCTGTGATACAAACCAAGGGAATGGAATCGATCAATGCATCGGCCAAACCAGTTATCAGGTTAGTTGCCCCTGGACCCGAAGTTGCAAAACAAACACCGACTTTCCCGGTTACTTTTGCATAACCTTCGGCAGCATGAATCGCTCCCTGTTCGTGCCGGGTGAGGTAGTGGGTTACTTCCTGGTCGTAATCGTATAGTGCATCATAAATGGGCATGATTGCACCTCCCGGATACCCAAAAATAGTATCAACCCCTTCCTCCAAAAGAGATTTTATTACGGCTTCTGAGCCGCTTATTCGCTGTGTTGCCATTGTATTATAGTTTTTATATTTCCTTATTAATTTACTATTTAACGATTGACTATTTACTATTTTACGCTTTATTGAATGAAACAAATGGTAAATCGTAAATATTTTAATCGTAAATTATTCTATAATCCTTATTGCTCCGCGATCGGCCGACGAAACCATACTGGCATAGGCTTTCAACGCTTTGCTCACCTTACGATCGCGCGGGTTTGGCATAAATGCCATATTGCCTTTTGCGACTTCCTGTTCTCTGCGTACAGCCAATTCTCCATCGCTTAGGAGAACGTCAATTTTGCGTGTCAGGATATCAATTTCGATTAAGTCTCCATCCTGAATCAAAGCAATTTCGCCGCCAGCAGCAGCTTCCGGAGAAACATGCCCAATTGACAATCCTGATGTTCCGCCTGAAAAACGTCCGTCGGTAATTAACGCACAAGCTTTGCCAAGGTTCATCGATTTGATGTACGAAGTTGGATACAACATTTCCTGCATTCCCGGACCACCTTTAGGGCCTTCATAAATAATCACTACCACATCGCCGGCCTGCACTTTGTCGCCAAGAATTCCATTGCAGGCATCGTCCTGCGATTGGAATACCTTGGCCGTTCCTTTAAAATGATACACCGAGGGATCAACTCCTGCTGTTTTAACAATACAACCATTCCGGGCAATATTGCCGTACAGAACAGCCAAACCGCCATCTTTGTTGTATGCGTGTTCGTAATCACGAATACAGCCATGAGCACGGTCGGTATCTAATTCTTTAAAATAGTTTTCCTGCGATCCCATAACCAGATTACGACCACCACCCGGTGCTGATTTGTATCTCCGGAAAGCATCTTCGATCGCTGTTGGAGCCATCACATCGTATTTGGCAATTGCTTCAGCCAAAGTATTTCCATCGGCACGAGGAACTGAAGTATCGAGCATACCTGCACGTGAAAGTTCGGCCAAAATACCAAGAATTCCACCAGCACGATTTACGTCTTCCATGTGGTAATTTCCACTTGGAGCAACCTTGCAAAGATTTGGGGTAACGCGCGATAATTCGTCAATGTCTTTCATCGTAAAATCAACTTCACCTTCAGACGCAATAGCTAAAATATGCAACACCGTATTGGTTGAACCACCCATAGCAATATCCAGTTTCATCGCATTTTGGAAAGCAGCTTTTGTTGCAATATTTCGTGGCAAAACCTTTTCATTGCCATCTTTGTAATATTCGTAAGTCATATCAACGATCCGATTAGCAGCCTCATCGAACAGACGCTTACGATTGGCGTGAGTTGCCAGAATAGAACCGTTTCCAGGAAGAGCCAAACCAAGCGCTTCTGCCAGACAATTCATTGAGTTAGCGGTAAACATTCCTGAACAAGAACCACAGGTTGGACAAGCGTCACGTTCAATTTTTGAGATTTGCTCATCGGAAACCGAATTATCAGCTGCCATCACCATGGCATCAACCAAATCGTACATTTTACCATCAATCTTACCCGCTTCCATAGGGCCACCAGATACAAAGATGACAGGTATATTGAGGCGCATGGCAGCCATCATCATTCCGGGGGTAATTTTATCACAATTCGAAATGCAAACCATCGCATCGGCACGATGTGCATTACACATAAATTCAACGCTATCGGCTATTACATCACGAGATGGTAATGAATACAACATTCCGTCGTGTCCCATGGCAATTCCATCGTCAATTGCGATAGTATTGAACTCTGCCGCGAAACAACCTTTTTTCTCGATGATTCCTTTGATATACTGACCAACTTCATGAAGATGAGCATGGCCGGGAACGAACTGTGTAAACGAATTGACGATCGCAATTACTGGCCGTCCAAAATGTTCTTCCTTCATTCCATTTGCTCTCCAGAGGCTTCTTGCTCCAGCCATACGCCGTCCTTCGGTTGTTGTGGCTGATCTCAATCGATTTTGCATATTTTTATTCTTTAATTATTATTCCTAAAAAAAAGCCTTCCTCATTATATGAGAAAGGCTTTCAAGTTTTTAGCTTACATTATACCATTCTCATTCAGCACGAAGGAGGACCACCACGCTGATAATGACTAGAGATATAATGCTGATATTTTTCATTACTGTTGTCGTTTAATGTTGGCAAATGTAGAAATTAATTTGAACAACCAAAATAAATTTGAAAGTAAAATACTTGTTTGTCTGAAAAACTAAAAGAAATCACCACCATTAAAAGTATTATTGCTTCATAAAATCCTCATTTCGCAATAATCAAACATTTCTCAACTTAAATTCATGGATCGAATTTACACTGAAAGTGTCAGACAATTATCGATTCTTCGTCTTTTATTGGCAGTGTAAAAAAGAAGCTTGTGCCTATTTCAGGTTCTGATTCGAGCCAAATTTTTCCACCCATCAGTTCAATCAGATTTTTGGTAATTGCCAATCCAAGGCCATTGCCACCATACTGCCTCGAATTTGAAGCTTCAACCTGACTAAAGCGATCGAAAATTTTCGCATGAAAATCCGCACAAATACCAATTCCCGTATCTTTTATTTCAAATTGAAGCATCTCTCCTTTCTGCGTGTACTCCAATTGCACAAATCCTTCTTTCGTAAACTTAAGTGCATTACTCAAGAGGTTATTAAATATCTGATTTAATCTTTCAGGATCGGCCATAATATGAACAGCCTCCAATTCCATTTCATATTTAATCCGGAAATCAATTCCTTTTTCTTCAAATCTACATCCATATTTTCTCCCGATCTCAGTAACTATTTTTAGAACAGGAACTTCACGTGTACGAATATGAACTATCCCCGATTCCATCTTCGAAATATCCATGATGTCACTGATGATACTTAAAAGGCTATTCCCGTTACTGATTATATGCCCGATAAATTCATCTTTCTCTTCAATTTCAAAATGTGTATCGGCAAGCAATTCAGAGAATCCAATGATACTATTTAGAGGTGTTCGAATTTCGTGCGACATATTGGCCAAAAATGCCGATTTGAGCCGGTCGCTTTCTTCGGCCTTATTTTTAGCCACAATTAATTCGGCCTCCATTTGCTTACGTAAACTTATATCTTCTTTAATGGCAACATAATTGATAATTTCATCATACTCATTCTTTATGGATGTCATTGTAATCCATTCCCAAAAGGATTCGCCATTTTTTTTTCGGTTTAATAATTCACCACGCCATACTTCGCCAGAACTAATTGTATTCCACATTTGTACATAAACTTCACTGGGAGTATGTCCTGATTTCAGAATACGTGGGTTTTGTCCAATCACTTGTTCTGCCGTGTATCCGGTAATTTCCGTGAATTTAGGATTTACATATTCAATATCTCCGTTCACATCGGTTATAACAATGCTTGAAGGGCTTTGCTCAATGCTCATACTAAGTTTTTGAATCTTCTCTTCCGCATTTTTAATTTCAGTGATGTCCCGGCCAATACCTACCAAGCCTGAAGAATTTCCATCATCATCGAAAATTGGGATTTTGGAGGTTAGCAACCATCTTTTTCTCCCTTCAGCATCACAAAAAGCTTCCTGATGGTTTAATACAGCCTCGCCTCTTTGAATAACCTTTAAATCATCTAAATGACCTCGAAGTCCAATCTCATCAGGATAAAGTTCTAAATCAGTTTTTCCAATCACCTCGGACTCAGATCTACAACCAATAATATCAATATCAGCCGGATTGGCAATTATTTTTCGGCAATACTGGTCTTTTACATAGATCGTATCAGGCAAATTATCGATTAGGGTTCGAAGTAGCTTTCGTTCTTCAATAACATATTTCTCTGCATTCTTCTTTTCTGTAATGTCAATTATGGAAATTATCCCGGCAGGCTGTCCCATATAACTTATGCTACTACCCGACAAATAAGCCCATTTTTCAGCTCCGTCCTTATTAAGTATTTTAAACTCATATGATCGCGGGTCTCCACTACCTAATTGTCTTTCCTGACCATTTTTAAAAACTAAAGACCGATATTCAGGTGCAACAATCTCCCAGTATTTTTTTCGGTAAAGTTCATCCAACGAAAATCCGGACATCTTCTCGGCAGCAGGATTCACATACACCCAGTAATCATTCTGGTAAATACCAATAACTACCGGAGACGAATCAGCCAGATTTCTGAATTTATCTTCACTTTCCTTTAGAGCTTGTTCTGTTTGCTTCCGATCATTGATATTACGAGCCTGCTGAATGTTTTGATAAGCCAGTTGAGACATCTGTCGTGCCATCGTGTGTAACATTTCTGCCACAAGCCGAAACCGCTCCTCTGACATTGGGGTGACTTCAGAAAAGGCCTGCATTGTATCCTCTTCATTCGCTCCTATTTCCCGTGCATACAACCTAATTTTTTCTACATCCTGAGTTTGATCCCTCACTTGACCAATCAGCCAATTCGCAATATGTACGCCATCTATCGTTATACTCGATCCGGCATCCCATAAACCTCCGCTAAGACATGGCTGAATGATTGGACCATCAGCATTCGGAACACCTAAGACGGAATCGGAATAGATACAATGTCCCAATCCTTTATTGGTCTTTCGAATGATATCATTGCAAAGTCTGCAAAAGTTACTTGGATTTGTTATTGGGCGACCATCGGGATTAGTAATAATGGAAGCCACACCCATGGCCTGGGCAAACTGATCCTGAAGTTTTTGAATTTCTTCGAGATCGAATAAATCTGAGAAATTAATATCATTATCTGAATTTGCAGGTTTGGTTAACGAAACAATTTGTTTTCCCAACAATTCTTCTTTCAGCTTTCGTTGGTTAATCTCAGCCTCAAGTTGCTCATTAATATCTTCTAATTCTATTTTTTTACACAACAACTGAATCCTCATTCCTTCCAAACGCAGATGATTCCTTAACCTTGCCAAAACTTCTTCCTTCCGAAATGGTTTTGAAATGAAATCGACCCCTCCAACCTGGAATCCAGTTAAAATAGATTGTTCGTCATTAAATGCACTAATAAAAATTACAGGAATATCCTGAGTTTGGGGATCTGCTTTTAGTTGTCTGCAAAGTTCAAAACCATCCAGATCCGGAATTCTGACGTCAAGCAAAATAATTGAAATTGATTTCGATCTTACAATATCCAAGGCCTCCAGACCCGAAGATGATAATATAACGGAATACCCCTCTCCACTGACAATTGCATATAATAGCTGAAGATTCGCAGAAATATCATCAACGATTAACACATTTATTCCAGCCCTTCTCTGATCAAAATCATTCAAAGAAACCATACTGTTTATTTTTTATGTTCAGATTAAACAAAACCTGAACGATATGACATCAATTTTCTTTCCCAATAATTTTTGTTTCATTTTTCATTCTGCCTTAAAAGTATAAAAATCAAACTATTTGAGTGAATTTATTTATGAAATTTTCATAATAATCTGCAAATTCAAAAAATATCGTTTCAAACCTTCTTCCGTCTAAATTTCAGAAAACTTTCCAGACCAATCGAAACGCTATTTTTAAATTTTCCCGATCATGAAAATCGCCGGCCGTTTTTGGATATCCGGAATGTGAGTTTTCCAATAAGCAACCGGTTTACTAAGAATGAATTCGGTATCAAGCGTGATGTCGGCGGCAATGCACAGCATGGTTTGCGGATCACAATTTTTCAGCAATTCATCGAGTAATTGGGCATTTCGGTATGGGGTCTCAATAAAAATCTGGGTCTGACCTTCGGTTTGCATCCGCTTTTCAAGCATTTTAATTTGCAGCGATTTTTCCGGATTTTTAATGGGTAAATATCCGTTAAAAGCAAAATTCTGGCCACTCATTCCTGAAGCCATCAGTGCCAGCAAAATTGATGAAGGTCCAACCAGTGGTACCACCAGAATATTTTTAGTATGTGCAATTCTTACAACTTCTGCGCCAGGATCGGCCACTCCCGGACATCCGGCTTCAGAAATGATACCAATGTCGAGTCCGTCCTTATTCGGTTCCAGAAAGCGACTGATTTCTTTTTTTTCAGTGTGCTGATTCAGCTCAAAAAAGGTTAGGTCATCAATTACTATGGCCGGATTCACTTTTTTCAGGAAGCGACGGGCAGTGCGTATATTTTCGACAATAAATACCGGTATCGATGAAATCAGTTGGGTCAAATCGGGTGGTAAAACCCGTTCGATACTTGTATCACCCAAAGTCGTTGGAATCAAATATAGTTTTGCCATTTGTTTTTTTTTCAAAAATAGTTAAAAACCTTCGGTAGCCAGAGGGTAATACTTATTTTTGTGAATCAAATAACGCCATAGTGAAACGAACATGTTGTTGCTAACGATAACACACCGAAATTAATTTACCGCAACATGCGAGTTCCATCAGACAATTAAAAACAAATTTCTAACTGATGAAACTTACCTTTTTAGGAACTGGAACATCGCAGGGCGTGCCGGTAGTTGCATGCCAGTGTCCGGTTTGTTCGTCGAACAATCCGAAAGACAAGCGATTACGCGCTTCGGTTATGATTGAAACCGAGACTCAATGTTTGGTTATTGATGCAGGACCCGATTTCAGACAACAAATGCTCTCTCATCATGTTCTTCATTTAAATGGCATTCTGCTTACCCATGAACACGTCGATCATATTTTTGGACTCGATGATATCCGCGCTTTTAACTGGGTACAAAAACAGCCTACCGATATTTATGCAGAAGAGCGCGTGCAGATTGCCATCCGGCGCATTTTTGATTACGTGTTTGCCACCTTTCGGTATCCTGGAATTCCACAAATGCATCTGCACTTGATTGAAAATAAACCTTTCCAAATAAGCGATCTGGAAGTAATTCCGATTCGTGGGCTCCATTATAAATTACCCGTTTTTGGATTTCGTTTCGGAAAATTAGCTTACGTAACAGATGTCAATCACCTCGAAAATGCTGAAATTGATAAACTTCGGGGATTAGATGTTTTGGTTTTGAATGCCTTGCGCAAAGAAGAACACATCTCGCATTTCAACCTAAGCCAGGCGTTGGAATTGATTGCTGAAGTAAAGCCAGGGAAAGCTTACCTGACACACCTTTCGCATCAAATGGGCTTTTACGATGAAGTTCAAAAAGAGCTTCCAGAAAATGTGTTTCTGTCGTATGATGGGTTGGAGATCAATATTGGTTAATCTCTATTTATTTTATCTCCTGTGAAGTAATCTTTAAAATTTGTTGAAGACGTATAAATAAATTACATTTGTAC
>JBBQXI010000061.1:0-12991 GCA_038209805.1 Bacteroidales bacterium
TCCCAAGCTGAGGGTCGCGGGTTCGACCCCCGTTTCTCGCTCGTAATTTCCAAGGACTTGCAAATTCAATTTTGTGAGTCCTTTTTATTTGCACCTGAAATTGCACCTGATGATATTTTTACTTAAATTTTTCAAGTTACATTCGTGTGAAAATAATTTATTAAGCATAAGTTTTTATTTTCTTCTAAATGCTGAATTACTTATATTTATAACTTAAATCGTCCAATATTTACGCAATGAAACGATCCATAAAAATCATTCTTATAATTGTTGCTGTTGTATTGGTATCCGTAGGTTACTTTGGGTATCAAATCTATCAATCCATAATGGGAAGCGAGCCAATTTCCGGGAATCAGGATAAAATTCCTGCGACAACGGCGACCACACCTCCGATTACAAATGGAGATGCTGACTGGACGAACTGGAGAGGAGAAAACTTTGAGGGGAAAAGTGCAACTACGGGAATACAGACAGATTGGTCGAAAGGCCTGAAAAAACTCTGGCAGGTAAATTATCTCTGTCAGGATCAGGGCACAGCTTCATGGGCCTCAGCGGTTATTCAGGGAAACCGGTTGATTGTTCCAGGTCGGGACGAAAAGAATGATTTGGTATTTTGTATGAATGCCGTTACCGGTGAATTGATATGGAAAGGATCATACGAGGCGGAGGCTGGCACCAGTCATGGGCCTGGTTCACGATCCACGCCTTTCATTAATGAGAATCGGGTTTATACTTTTGGTCGCAGTGGAGATTTGGTATGCTGGCAGTTGGAGGACGGGAAGCTTCTTTGGCGCAAAAATGTGAAGGATGCCGGAGGATCGGAACCTCAATGGGGCTTTTCAACCACGCCACTTGTTTTTGAAAATAAAGTAATTGTTCAGGGAGGTGGAAAAGCCTTGGTTATGGCATACGACAAAATAACAGGCGATCTGCTCTGGAAGTCGATGGAAGGTGAAGCTGGCTATGCTGCTGCAATCACCATGAATATTGAGAATGAGGTAAAACTTCTGATCTACCACGGAACCGGACTTTCCTGCCTGAATTCTTCGGATGGAAAACCGTTATGGACGGCTCCGTGGCCTACTGAATACAATGTCAATGCAACCACGCCAATTGTTTCCAACGATATTGTCTTTCATACTTCGGGTTATAAAATGGGCTGTGAAGCTCTTAAGGTTACGAATAGTGGTTATACTATTCTTTGGAAAAGCAATGTCCTGGAGGCTCAACATTCCGATCCGATTTTGATTGATGGGTACCTTTATGGATATTCCGGCGAAAGTTCCCGGAATAATGGACAGTTTAAGTGTATTGAGTTGTTGACTGGAAAAGAAATGTGGAGCACCAAAGAGATTGGCCAGGGAACAACAACCTTTGTGGATGGTCATTTGATTTGTCTTGACATTAAAGGGAACTTATTTCTTGTAAAACCTGATCAATCAGGATTTAAAAAAGTGGGCGAGATTAAGTCTGCCATCGAGGGTGTTAAGAATCCGGCATGGACGGTTCCTGTTGTAGCCAATGGGAAGTTGTACCTACGCTATATGCAGCAATTGGTTTGCTATAAGCTGGACTAATCTATTTTACGGATCATTCAAAATCACATATGTATTTCAATATCTTTCGGAAGGACAAATCAATCCTTCAAAAAATTCAGCCCATGAGCAAATCATTGGGCTGAGTTATTTGTATGCCTTTTCGTTCGTTAAAAATTAGTTGTTATTTATTAAAATTTTTTCTTTAACTTTAGATAAACCATAAATGAACTCTCCATAGTCATCGGGAATAATTGATGTCAACTGACAGAATAATTATTCGTCCGGATTTATTTTAGACCAAGTCTTCCCTTTTGCTGTCGAATTCTTTAAATAAATTCTATAATTATGACTGATCAAAAAACTTTCAGAATTGGCCTTTCCATGGCAGGAGCAGTATCGGCAGGAGCATATACTGCCGGAGTAATGGACTATTTGCTCGAAGCACTCGAAAATTGGCAAAAAGCAAAAGACCTGAACTTGCCTGGTGTTCCCAAGCATGATGTGCTTATCGAAGTTCTAAGTGGCGCATCTGCCGGTGGAATGACTGCCGTTATAACCACTGCCTCTGTTCAAAAAGATTTTCCGCATGTAAATCAGCAGAACTATTTATCCGGAGTGAATAAAGAAAATCCGCTATTCGATTCGTGGGTTAACTTAACTGAGGATGAGAAAAACGATATGATGAATCAAATGCTCAATAATGATGATATCGTTGGTTCTGAGTCTATTAATCCGGAAAAGGAAGTTCGGTCAATCTTCAATTCCCTGTTTATCGAGAAAATTGCCCGGCGCACATTAGACAGTATCGTAAAAGATCCTAATACCAAAAGAAGGTACGTTGCTGAAAATCTGGAGTTGTTTACCACCATCACTAATCTTCGGGGGTTCAACTATGAGCTGCAGTTTATCACTGCTCTTGGTCCACGTCAGGACCGAATGACCATGCATAAAGATCTGGTTCATTTTCAGTTAAACCCAGTCGGAACATACAATAACGATGGAAAAATCCCAGTTCATTTTTCAACCCCGGAAGGACTAAACAGAAAACTGCTTATCGATGCAGCCATTTCTACCGGCGCTTTCCCGGTGGGTCTATCGCCTCGGGTACTTGTTCGCGAAGCCAAATACATCAATGATAATCCGTTGCTAAAAATTACACACAGCAAAAACAATCTGGTTGACCCCACAAAAGATTACAATACGGTTTGTGTCGATGGCGGAGTAATAAACAATGAGCCTTACGATTTAACCGAGACTCTATTAATGAACCGGAGAAAAGCTGAAATAGAAAAAGAAAAAGATTCGGCAACGGCGAAAGCCTATGAACCTGCAACAACTGCTTCAGATTTTGATACCACGATTTTAATGATCGACCCTTTTCCAAATTATGACGAAGCTCCAACCGATTACTTCGACCTTCAGGCCATAAAATTTGCCACTACTCAACTTTTGGGAGCCATGCGCCAACAATTAATGGTTAAATCTGACTTGCTTGAAAAGGCATACGATGACTACGACTATTCCAGATTTATGATTGCACCCATTCGAACAAGCGGCGGTGTAACTCAAAAAGAGAGCATCGCATGTGGTGCTCTGGGTGGTTTTGGCGGCTTCTTTAACCGCGACTTCCGGGTTCACGATTTTATGCTTGGGCGACGCAATTGTCAGCGTTTCATTCAGTGCTATTTTAGTGTTCCCGAATCAGCTAAAAATCCGGTGATACAGCATGGATACGGTGATCTGGACAAAGACTCACTCCAGTTTTTCATGCCTGAAACTACTGATCTTCTGCCAATAATCCCTGATATTCGAATTTCTGACGACCAAACACAAATCATAAAACCAGCATTAGAAGATGAATTTAAGTATCCTTCCATTAGCTTAAAATACCTGATTGGCTTGGAAGATAAATTGCAGGCTCGGTTTGAAACGGTTATAAATAACATTACCAAAGGTAACGTGCCAGGAAGCGCCAGCAAATCAACAAATCCGATCATTCAACGGATCAGAAAAAAATCATGGTTCGCACGAAACATCTCAGGTCCGGTGGTCGGATTCACTGTCGACAAAGTCATTACCGTAGGTAAAAAGGCAGGAAAAAACATCGCTGCAGAAAAATTCATTGATTCGGTGATTGCGGATATGGATAAACGCGGTTTACTTAAGCAGGATTGTTGATTGCCTTTTTGTTCTGTTTGTACCTTTTAAATTCAACCAGATGAATATGAGAAAACTGATACTTGTTTTTACCATTACTTCGATACTATTTTCTTGTTCAAATTCGGCAAAGAAAGAGGCCGCAAATACTGAATCAACAGCAGTCGATACAATTCGAACGATTCAGGAATTACCAAAACGTCAGGATTCGGTTCCTGCAATTAAGGAAGTTGAAAAAGAGAAAAGCCCAACGTCAACCGGGACGGATGTTAACGCTCACAAACAAGATGTGCCTAAAACGGTTGAACAAGTAAAATCGCAGGTGAAAGATTATGCCATTAAAAAACCGGTAAAATCGACAAGAAATAATGTCGTGATTCCCAAAAGCAATGATTATAAGGCAATTGCTCATTCCGAGACACACGTACAAAGTATAAAACATGCAATGCCACCACCTCCGGCAGCGGTAGTCCTTCCACCACAACACACAACCGAGGCTCACAATGGTGAGGTTGCATCTCTTGATACAGATTCAATGATTACAGAGCCGGCATCAGAACAAGTCTCCTCTGCCAAATCGGAAACCTCTGTCCCAAAGAAAAAATCGGCTCGATTGGCTTATAACTATTCTTCTGAGATGAAACGAAATGTATCTGAAGACATTAACGTGTACGTTTCGATTGTTAACTCCGGAAGTTTTGTGAAAGACACTTTAATGAAGATAGTTGCTCAGCAAAAGAATCCTAGCGCCCGTAAAGCAAATACAGATTCAATTGTAACCGCCAATATTTTGTTGTACAAGCGAATTAAAGTCGAATTAATCGATCCGGATGCCGCTTTTAAAATAGATTCGGTGTATGGAAATGGCTGGCAGGATGTAGACTCAATCGGAGATAACCGATGGCGATGGAGTGTTAAACCATTAACGGATCAGCCAAATGCAAAACTGGTCATTAAAGTAGTCGCCAAAACGCCTGCCGGAGCAATTGAAGATATCGATGACCGAACTTTCTACATCAAAGTTGAAATGACAGGTCCATTTCAAATGTTCCGAACCTGGTGGATCTATTTACAGGACCATCCGGAACTGTTCCTGACAGTAATTATAATTCCATTGATCGCATTTTTCGGGAAGCGCTATTTCGACCGGAAGTCAAAAGAGCAAAAACCGTAATTAATAAAAGGCAATTGAGAAATCATAAAAATTCAAATTAATTTATCCCAAACAGCCTTTCCAAACAGGTTTCCCGGTGCACAAATATTTGCTTTAACTGGTTTTTTACGAAGAGCGAATGTGCCATCCGACCCAAAATGCCAAGAGGCAATTTGTATGATACGCGATCGGTCATCAAAACTCCATTGTCCTTCGCTTCGAAATGATGTTCGTGATGCCACATCCGATATGGGCCAAAACGCTGCTCATCTACAAAAAACTGTCCTTCAGAAACATGTTTTATTTCTGTTACCCAGTTAGTTTTGACTCCAGGAAATGGTGAAACTTTGTAGGTGACGATTTGTCCGGTGTACATTTTTGCAGGAGATCCTGAAGTAATCTCAAAACCCATGTGTTCAGGAGTAATTTTCGACAAATTACCTGGCGACGAGAAAAAATCCCAGGCTTCGGTTAATGAGATTTTCAGAAATTGAGTGACTTCCAGCGAATAAATACCCGAATGAGATTTGAAACTGATCATGATTTGTAAATTTTGTTCTGCCTATCTAACCCGAATTTTTCATTTTTGTTTAATTATTAAGTCGAATTAATAAACAAGTATTTGCAAAAGATTAACAAACGGATGATTTCCGGTATTTTCAATAAGCCGGTAAAACGAAACAGGAGTCTGGCTTTGTTTTTTTATAACTTTGGACTTTCTAAAAAGGAAAAATCATATAAAAACGATATACAATGGCATTAATTAATGAAAATTACCTGAAACTTCAGGCGGGGTATTTGTTCCCTGAAATTGGACGAAGAGTGCGAGAATTTGCTGAAGCAAACCCGGACAAAAAAGTGATCCGCATGGGTATTGGCGATGTTACTCAACCGCTGGTTCCGGAGGTCGTTAAGGCTTTTCACGAGGGTGTTGACGATATGGCCAATGCTGAAACCTTTAAAGGTTACGGTCCGGAACAAGGCTACGATTTCTTGCGCGAGGCAATTGCCTTGAACGATTATAAAAATCGTGGTGTCGATATTTCGGCTGACGATATTTTCGTTTCTGACGGATCGAAATGCGACACCGGAAATATTCAGGAGGTATTTGGCGCCAGCAACAAAATTGCCATTTGCGACCCTGTTTATCCTGTTTATGCCGACACCACTGTGATGTCGGGCAAGACCGGCGAAATTCAACCGAATGGATATTTTGAAGGCATTATTTACATGCCTTGTAACGAGGCAAATGGTTTTATTCCTGAACTGCCCACCGAACGCCCCGACCTGATCTTCCTTTGTTTCCCCAATAATCCAACCGGAACTGTGGCCTCGAAAGAAGAACTGACCAAATGGGTGAATTATGCACGTGCTAACAAATGTGTCATTCTGTACGATGCGGCTTACGAAGCATTCATTACTGACGACTCGATCCCTCATTCAATTTTTGAAATTGAAGGCGCCAAAGAAGTTGCTCTCGAATTCCGAAGCTTCTCAAAAACCGCGGGATTTACCGGAACACGTTGTGCTTTCACCGTAATTCCATCGGAATTGAAAGCATACGACAGCGAAGGGAAAGCTCATCCGGTAAAGCCTTTGTGGAACCGTCGCCACACGACCAAGTTCAACGGAGTTTCTTATCCGGTGCAAAAAGCTGCCGCTGCCATTTATACTGAAGAAGGTAAAAAACAGGTGAAAGAAGTAATTATCTATTACCTCGAAAACGCCCGAATCATGCGCGAAAGCCTGAAAGAAACAGGATTTACTGTTTTTGGTGGTGTAAATGCTCCTTATGTTTGGGTAAAAACGCCTGACAATATGAAATCGTGGGATTTCTTCGACAAGCTTTTATTTGAAGCAAATGTTGTTGGAACTCCGGGTTCAGGCTTCGGGCCATCGGGTGAAGGCTATTTCCGTTTTTCAGCATTTGCCGACCGCGACAATGTTATGGAAGCCATGGAGCGTGTTAGGAATCTGAAATAGCCGCTTGCTAAAAAAGATTGTACCAAACTCATTGATCCAGTCATCCTGAACTTCCTGCCCGCTCGTTTGGCAGGCGGGGTTTCAGGATCTATATAATGTCAGACCCCGAAACAAGTTCGGGGTGACGAGCATCATTGTTTTAAGTCAGGGTTTCACTTCGAAGTGAAACCCTGACTTTTTTTTGCCGACTTAGTAAATCGTATTTAGAATATCGCCCAACAACTCATTAAATTTCATCACCCGATCGGGTTTTGGAGAATAGCCAACAAGTACTATCACCAATTCTTTTGAAGGAATAATAAATATCTGCTGCCCGTCGTGACCGTTACACGAATACATATCTTCAGGAGCAGCCGGGTAATACTTCGATTGATTCAGCCAGAAAAGCGATCCGTATTTCCCGTTACTTTCGGATGCTGGAGATGTTGTATATTTTACCCAACCTTCGGGCAAAATCCGTTCGCCGTTGAAAACTCCATCCTGAAGATACAGCATCCCAAATCGGGCATAGTCGCGGGCTGTAGCATAAATGTACGACGAACCAACTTGTGTGCCACTGGCGTCAACCTCAAAAACAGCATCCGCCATTCCTATTTTAGCTAACAAACGCGATTGAGCAAAATTGTAATACTCATTATCGCTTCCAATGGTTTTGCGCATCAGGTAATTGACAACATTGACCGAGCCTGAAGAATAATACCAGTGACTTCCGGCCGGAAATGCGAAAGGCTGATTGTACGTAAACTTTGCAAAATCATTCTCGCAATACAACATTTGAGTTACATCAGAACGATTCCCGTAATCTTCGTTCCAGCGTAACCCACTTTGCATCTGCAACAGGTTGTTTATCGTGATGTTTTTTCGTTCATCAGTTTGCCATTCCGGAATATTAACCGGTTGATTGATGTCCCATTTGTCGTCTTTTACCATGATTCCGGACAACGTATTGGTAAAGCTTTTAGCCATCGACCAACTCAGGAAACGGGTTTGGGCATTAAACTGCGGCTGATAGGCTTCGACCACAGGAATCCCTTTATGTACCACCATAAAAGCAAAGGCATATCCATTGTATCCTTCATCATCCATCAGTTTTTCGGCAATTCGCTCCAGTTTGATTGTATCGGTCGCTGATCCTTTTTTCGGCATCAGATTTCCCATTGGCCAGAAAATTGTATCCTGATTAGCTGTTGCCAGAGACGTTGGAAATTTAATTTTTCGCAAATCAACTTCGTTAACTCCCCGCAGCAGAGTGGCTCCAAAACCTTTCCGGTAAATGGCTTTCGACTTGGCCCATAAAAACGAAGTGGTTACACTCGAATCCTGAAAATTAACTTTGCTTTTAGTGTATTTTATGAATGAAAAGTGCAGATCCATAGCCTCCACTTCTGCCGGTTCGCGCCCCGAAACAAATACTGCCGAGCACAAATATTTTGCCGGATATCCGGTAATGATTGGCAACAAAGAATTGATATAATATACACCGTAACCAAGTCCAATAATCAGGAAGGCCACGAAAGTCCAAAGTAATCGTTTTACAGAAGTTCGTTTCATTTTGAATGATGTTTGTAATAATCGTTCTGAAATTTATTGACTAAAGTTAAATAATCCAATTGAATTTCCCTTTTGTCTTTTCTTTATTTGTAGTTGTATAAGTCTGTTAAATACAGTTAATGAATGTTAGTTCAAACAAATAGTCGTTAGCAATTGCTTAATTTTGTTTCAACGCTTTGAACCTATTATGATTCCTAATCAACCTTCAAGTGAGCAATAGCAACAAAAAAAATTTATCTCATCAGCACTTTTTAATGGTGTATTTGACCAATTTTTTGCTGGAGAAGTTTTGTCTATTTGCTTTTGTATTGTTTTTAATAATTCCGGATTCACAAGTTTTCGCACAAAAGCAGGATGAAAATTATCAGCCGTTACTGAAAGGTCAGGTTTTAAATCTGGAAGATGAAACGCCAGTTGTTAAAGCGATCGTTTCGAACCAACGAACAAAAGAAACCGTAACTGCTGATTTGGAAGGACGATTCGCCATCAATGCTTTAATTACTGATAGCCTTGAATTTAGCTCACTTGGGTTTAGCAAACAGACGATTGAAATTCCTGCAAGCTACAGTGTTTCTGATGTATTGATTATTCATATCCGGCCATTGAGTTTCCTTTTGCCTGATGTTAATATCAATGGAAACTACCAAAAGCCAGTTGTGAAAGTTGAAAAAATCAAAGTTTCCCCCTATTTCCGAAAAGACTTTATGCAGGAAAAACCGGCAGAAGAGAAAGCCTATCAAAACCAAATAAGCTTCGTAAAAATTCCTCTATACGGCAAGGAACAGCTTAGTCGTAAATCGAGAAATATCATGATATCCGACAAGCAATGGACTAAAGTCTCGAAAATATATAATGTAGGACTCGTAAGAGAATTAACAGGCTTGAACGCTACTGAGGCTGATAATCTGATGATGTTCATAAATAGCAAACAATTATTCCTTAAAATGACAACAAAAGAGAATGCGAACTTTATTATACTGGAGCAATATACGATATACAGAAAAGAAGGACATTAATCCAGTTTCTGGCAATCCAGTTCTGAACAGGATTTTTATACTTTTGTACCAAAGCCAAGCAGTCATGAAACAATTTATACAACTATACTCACCACACAGGTGCTGTCAGAAAAATTTGACTGGTCATTGGTCATGCCGGACTGAGGATAAATCTTGGAGTTTTTATTCACATATATACGCGATTTCCTTTTTTTTCTTATTCCTTTTGCTCAGTGCAACTGTTTATTCTCAGACCGTAGACGAGATTGATCCGATGCCTATCCGGCTTAAAGGGCAAGTATTGAATCTGGAGGACGAAACTCCTGTACCCAATGCAATTGTAATAAACCTAAGAACTCACAACACCATAAGCGCCGACTTGCAGGGGCGGTTTATGATGGATATGTTGAATATAGACAGTCTTTCCGTTTCGTCATTAGGGTTTTCAAAAAGCATCGCACACGTACCGGCAAAATACAACGAAATGAACGTTTTGATCATCTATGCAAAACCCATTCGCTTTGCTCTTCCTGACGTAACGGTATCTGGTCAACAAAAAAAAGTGAACATGGATGGCGTTCCGGTAGCCAGAAAGAATGATATTGCTCCGGAACTCAGAGGCGATGCATACAGCAAAAGGCCACCTGTAATTGCCGCTCTCTTCACTCCTGCCAGTTTCCTGCAATATCATTTAAGCAAAAGTGAGCGCGAAAAACGCGAAACCCGGAAGGCTATCGTTTCTGAAAAGCAGTGGCAAGTAATCTCCCAATTCTACAACAAAGAACTGGTTATGCAATTGACCGGACTAAACAATGCCCAAGCCGATAATTTCATGATCTACATCAACAGCAAAGGATTACTAAATCAAATGACCAACGAGTATGATGTTCGCAACATCATTAAAGAACAGTACAAAGTTTACCTTGATGAAGGTCATTAGTCAAAACTTCGCTAAAAATTACGACATTTGCCTCAGATTCAAAGAATTTTATTGTCATTTTAGTATAATGTCAACAATTCGTTGTCTACATCCAGTCACCCTGAACTTGTTTCAGGGTCTCATTAATTGAGATGCAGAAACAAGCCTTCGACGGGAGCTCAGTCGACCGTTCAGCATGACTCCGTGGAAATAGTTAGTTGACACGATATTAAACGCTTATTTTATTTAAAATATATCGACCATTGAAAGAATTTTCAAAAAAGAAAATAGTTCTGAAAAAGAAGGAACAGCAAGCAGAGGAACCTGTTAGTGACGGATTAATTCGCCTAAACAAATACATTTCGAATTCGGGTGTATGTTCGCGTCGCGATGCCGACAAAATTATCACAGATGGGTTAATCACCATAAACGGAGAAGTTGTTATCGAGCTTGGGCGCAAAGTATCGCTCGATGATGATGTTCGTTTTGAAGGCCGTCAACTTAATCCTGAGCGGAAAGTTTACCTGCTTCTCAACAAACCTCGTGGTTTCGTTACTACGCTCGACGATCCACATGCTGAAAGAACCGTGATGCAATTGGTTCAGAATGCCTGCACCGAACGCATTTATCCGGTTGGACGACTCGATATGCAAACAACAGGAGTTCTGCTTTTTACGAATGATGGTGAACTGGCTAAAAAACTGACTCATCCCAGCTACGAAAAGAAAAAAGTATATCACGTTCAGCTCGATACTGATTTTCTTCCCGAAGATCTTGAAAAAATAAAAGCAGGAATTGAGTTGGAAGACGGATTTATTGCTGCCGATGACATCCAAATGATCGATCCGGATCACGCTAATCAGGTTGGTATCGAAATCCATTCAGGAAAAAACCGCATAGTGCGCCGCATTTTTAATCACCTTGGCTATAATGTCGAAAGGCTCGATCGGGTCATGTTTGCAGGGCTGACAAAAAAGGATTTGCCTCGTGGCCGTTATCGTTTTCTGACTCCACCGGAAATCAATTTTCTGAAAATGAGTTAATGTAATGAAATTCACTTTCACAGACTAATAGCAAAACCTTGGAAAAGGAGTTTTTACAAATAATCACCGAGAATCAGGGAATCATTCACAAGGTTTGTTCCATCTATTGCGATTTGGAAGAAGACCGTCGTGACTTGTTTCAGGAGATTCTGGTGCAATTGTGGAAATCGTATCCATCGTTTCGAAGCGAGTCGAAATTTTCGACCTGGATGTATCGGGTAGCTTTGAATACTGCTATTACAAGCTTCAAAAAAGACAAACGCCAACCCGACAAAACCGGTATTTCGTACGAAAATATGCAATTGGTGGAGGAAATGTACGACACCCGGACAGAAGAGCAAATCAAGATGCTGAACATGGCAGTGTCTCAGTTGACCGGAATTGAAAAGTCAATTATTCTATTGTTTCTCGAAGATAAAAAATATGAAGAGATAGCTGATATTACGGGCATCACTCAGAATTACGTCAGGGTAAAGATGAACCGCATTAAAAAGAAGTTGAAGTTGTTAATGAATACGGAAGGATAGATGGATATAAAAGATTTAAAATCGGCGTGGGATACATATTCTTCTCAGGAGATGGATAAACATCGACTAGGAAAGGAATCGATTCATGAATTATTAAAGAACCGAACCAAAACGTTAGTTGACCGCATTGACCGAAACATGCGGATTGGACTGGGTGTTTTGCTGTTATTTATCATTTATATCATAATTGATTCAATATTCCAGTCGGATCTTATGAAAGCAATAGCCAACCGCGACGTGGAATATCCGAAGTGGCTTATACCGATAGATGTGTTTTCAACAACGCTTATTATTACCACATATTTATTTTTCGTAATTCGATACATCAAAATAAAGAGGAGTTTTTCAATTCAGCTTCAGTTAAAAGACCTGTTGCTTGGAATTCGGGAGACACTGATAACTTATCGGCGGATGTTTTATCAGGCTGTTATAATTTTCATGATAAACATCATCGTGAGCTTCATAGCAGGAGTTTACCAGGGACTCCAATTTAAAGCTGATTCGGTAAGTAATGGAATCATATCCCTAAACACGCATCAAATATTGATGATCGTCGGAATAAGTCTGCTTATTATCGTCCCGATGATTGCTTTTTCATTCTTCGGACTACGCTGGGGATTCAACAAACTTTATGGCAAGTACCTTCAGTCGATAAGCGAAACATTGAAAGAGCTTGATGAGTCGGAAATTATAGACTAGCACATATCCTTAAAAATTACTGTTGAGTTAATTGTTGAACCTTTCAGATCGCAGTTTTGTTACTGAAAGTCAACGATAATTCTAAAGCTCAACTTTATGAAAGCACTCAAAATCATTGGACTGGCATTGGTTGTAATTATTGTATTACTTCTGATCATCCCACTATTCATCAATGGCAACTACGCCGTTGAACGTGAAGTGACCATCAACAAGCCCAAACAGGAAGTTTTCGATTACGTGAAATACCTGAAGAACCAGAATAAATTCAGTGTCTGGGCTAAAATCGATCCAGCCATGAAAACCGAATTCCGCGGAGAAGATGCTACGGTTGGTTTTGTTTCAGCATGGGACAGTGAAAATCCGAAGGCAGGAAAAGGTGAGCAGAAAATTACTAAAATTGATGAAGGCAGCCGAATTGACTACGAC
>JBBQXI010000062.1:0-12986 GCA_038209805.1 Bacteroidales bacterium
AATCCCCTTCGTTTCAAATCATCACTAATACGATCGGAAAGTTCTGTTTTAGCTGGTATTTCCGAGAGTTTAGCCCAACGATTGACAATGGGCTGATAATCAACAAAACTCCACATATACGAGTCAAAACTTCCAAATTCAGCAACCACCTCAAGAAAACGTTTGGCATTATTAATACTTGCTTCAATTTTCAATCGGTTTCTGATAATTCCTGAATCCGACATCAATTCTTCAACTTTTTGCTGATCAAAACCAGCCACTTTGTGAACATCAAAATTTTCATACGCAATCCTGAAAGCTTCTCTCTTTTTTAGGATAGTTATCCAGCTTAAGCCAGCTTGCATACCTTCCAAAATCAAAAATTCAAACAATTTTTGATCATCGTGCAAAGGTTTGCCCCATTCTTCATCGTGATACTTCGAATAAATCTCATTCTTTTGTGACCACTCGCATCTGTATAGCATAATCAATTTATCTTTTAAATGTTCATATTCTGATAATTATAAATAATATAGAAAACACAATCAAAAAAATTTATAATGGCGATCGTATGTCAAGGTTAATCTTTTCAAAAAATAATTAAAATTCTCAAAAGAAATCCATTTCGGCTAAAATATTATTTTTGCTATGTATAAATTGCACCGCTTGAAACGTACGAGCCATAGCGTTTTTCGTTTAAAATGGCAGCACAAATAAATGAATTAAAAATAATTTCGAAGTGGAAGCCTCCCTATCTGCGAGTTCCATAAGAACGCACAGATATACAACACATTAACAACATATTATCGAGTGAAAAAACTGATATTTATACTTTTTATACTAAGTTCAAATCTGGCTTTCAGTCAGCTGAACATCAACTATTACATGGAAGTAGGCGAAACGCGCATTCAGATCGGTAATTATGTTGGGGCAATTGAAAATTTTAACATTGTTATTCGGTTTAGGCCACACTTACCCGAGCCTTATTATTTCAGAGGAGTTGCCAAGCATCAGCTTGAAGACTTTCGTGGTGCCATTCAGGATTACGACAAGGCCATTGAAATAAAACCGTACTATCCTGACGCATTTATGAACCGTGGATTAGCTTACTTACAGATTAATGATTTTGCAAAAGCTATTGCTGATTACGACCGGGCAATTGAGCTTAATCCTAACGATGCAAACATTTACAACAATCGGGGGATTGCTAAGATTTCGATGAAAAATATTGATGGTGCTATTGCCGATTATGACAAGGCACTGAAAATCAATCCAAAATTTACGAATAGCTTCATCAACAGAAGTAATGCGCTTTTGATGAAAAATGACATTAAAGGAGCAATTAAGGATTTAAATCAGGCAATTATAATCAGACCTCATTATGCAAACGCTTATTTATTAAGAGGTTTAGCCCGATTCGAGTTAAACGATTATGCTTCGGCTCTACGCGATTTTGACCAGTGTATTAAGCTTGACCCTCAAAATGCGAATGCGTTTAATAACCGGGGTATTGTAAAACAAAAACTTGAAGACTTTAAAGGAGCCATAAACGATTATAATCTGGCATTACAACTTGATCCGACAATGGCAAATGCCTATATGAACCGCGGAATTGCTAAAGAAAATCTAAAAATTCAAGGCTTTGATCAAGATTATGCCATTGCAGCCAAACTCGATCCCAAATTTGCATTCAATCCGAAAGATGTTGATTATAGTGCTTTAGCTCAGGCAAATAAAAAATCGGGACAACCTGCACAACAAAATCAGACACAGACACAAGCTACAACTCAAAGTCAGACACAAACAACTCAAAATCAAAACTCAACGGTGCCGAATACCGGCACTACTGCACAAAAGTCGGATCCGGATGAAAATGCAGAACCTAAAAAAGAAACGAAGGAAGAAAGAGATAGAAGACGGTACAAGCTGTCGCTTGCCGATACTCGCGATTTACCCTCAGCAAAAGAAGAAGTTATTGACGATGGCCGCATTCAGAACAAAAATATTGTGATCGATTTACAACCCATATTCGTCCTCTCGTCACACAGCAAAAATTCTTCGGATTACGACCAGATTCAATATTATAATTTTGAACTGGAAGCCATCAATAATTACAACAATTATGATCCGGTGGTTACAATCTCCAATAAACCAGCCATTGATCAGACAGGCAATTATAAAAACTACATTTTGTATTTCAACGAGAGAATAAAAAACAACAGTCAGGAAAGCATGAATTTTTTGAGCAGAGGTATTTTTTACTGCCTGATTGACGATTATACCAGCTCGATGAACGACCTGCAAAAAGCCATTAATCTGAATGGTAAAAATGCGCTGACCTATTTCTCAAGAGCCAATTGCAGAATGAAAATGGCCGATCTGGTTGAAGTTATCAAACAAAAGTCCGATGCAATTAAAGTTCCGTTAAGAAGCAATCCAAAGCAAAAAAACGAAACTACAACAGAGACTATAACAGATTACACCGATGTTTTGAACGATTATGCAAGCTGTCTCCAGATTAATCCGCAATTTCCTTATGCCTATTTTAATCAGGCATTTGTGAAATGCAAATTACGCGATTACCAAGGCGCTTTGGCCGACCTGAATAAAGCTATTGAAATTGAAAAAGATTTTGCTGAAGCTTACTTTAATCGCGGATTAACCAAAATTTATCTGGACGATGTTGAAGGTGGTGCCATGGATTTGAGTAAAGCCGGGGAATTGGGAATTCAGGATGCTTACAATATCATTAAACGGTATTGCAATTAACTGTATCTTCGTCAGGTGGTAAAAAACCAACTCTAAACGCTATGCAATTTGCCAACCAACCTCTTGCTGAACGCTTGCGACCCGCAACTTTAGACGATTATATCGGGCAGGAACACCTGATTGGTGAAGGAGCTGTTTTGCGCAAAATGATTGAATCTGGTAAAATCTCATCCTTTCTTTTATGGGGACCTCCGGGAGTCGGCAAAACAACTCTGGCAAAAATTATTGCCAATACGCTGAACCGGCCATTTCACACATTAAGTGCCATTAATTCAGGAGTTAAGGATATTCGAGACGTGATTGAAAAAGCACAGCGGAACCAATTTTTCAACCAGCCCAATCCTATTCTTTTTATTGATGAAATTCATCGTTTCAGCAAATCGCAGCAAGATTCGTTACTGGGGGCTGTTGAACAGGGAATTGTTACACTGATCGGTGCAACAACCGAAAATCCATCTTTCGAAGTGATTTCGCCACTTTTATCTCGTTGCCAGGTATATGTACTTAAACATCTGGATAAAAAAGACTTGTTAAAGATTGTTGAAATGGCCTTGACCAGAGATCCTTATCTGAAAACAAGGAATATCGAAATCAGGGAAGATGAAGCTTTGCTACGTTTTTCCGGAGGAGATGCCCGCAAGCTGCTCAATGTGCTTGAACTGGTAGTAAATGCGGATGAAAACGAAAACACGATCATTACCAATGATTTAGTCATTGACAGGCTTCAGAATAACATGGCCATTTACGATAAGAACGGAGAAATGCATTACGACATTATCTCAGCTTTTATCAAAAGCATGCGCGGTAGCGACCCTGATGCCTCGGTTTACTGGCTTGCCCGTATGATTGACGGCGGCGAAGACGTAAAATTCATTGCCCGGCGGATGTTGATTCTGGCAGCGGAAGATATCGGGCTGGCAAACCCAAACGCTTTACTTCTGGCACAAAGCACCTTTGACGCTGTTCATAAAATAGGCTATCCTGAAGCCCGGATCATTCTTTCGCAATGCGCCATTTACCTCGCCACTTCAGCAAAAAGTAATTCGGCATACATGGCCATTGATGACGCTCTTGCTCTGGTAAAATCAACAGGCGATCTGCCTGTGCCATTGCATATCCGTAACGCACCAACGAAACTCATGAAAGAGCTGGGCTACGGAAAAGATTACAAATACGCCCATTCGTTCGAGAAAAATTTTGCTGAACAGGATTTTCTGCCTCAGGAAGTTAAAACTCACCGATTTTACACTCCTCAAAACAATCCCCTCGAAATAAAAATACTCGACCGATTAAAAAGCCTTTGGGGAAAACGTTACAGTAAATAGGAGTTTCGCAAGAATCACCTCAAACAAAATAATTGTGGGGTATCCTAGTTATCTGATTTTTAACAGAATATTACAAATCGATTAAATTATCTTAGCAGGAAAAGTAGGGTCACAACTCGGATTCTCGGATTTATAAATAGAGAACAATTGTGCAGTTATGATTCTACTTAAAATTAAGGAATGATTACATTCAAATCAAAAGGTTATTGCATTAGAAAAAAGAAAAATAGTAGCTTAGCACAAGCTAAACCAAACTATGAATTTAATTCAAAATACCATACAATCCTTTAACAAAGTAACTTTGGCTGATTTGGACCAAGTTAAACTTATGAACAGGATTGATCAAAAATTTTGTTTACATATAGCATATTTACCAACTATTTTAGAAGCGATTCAGAGTCATTATTCGGTTTTAGCCATCGAAGGCGAAACAATTTTCGAGTACGACAATACTTACTTTGACACGGTAGATGATCAGATGTTCCTCAGCCATCAGAATGGCAAACTAAACCGATTCAAAATCAGAATCCGGAAGTACTTACAAACTAACAATAACTTCCTGGAAGTAAAGTTCAAAAACAACAAAGGACGGACAATTAAAGAACGTATGGAACGATCCAATTTTGAGTCGAAATTTACTCAGGATGAACTGAGCTTTATCAGCAATACAACATCATGCTATTCTGGTCTGAAAATCGAACCTAAAATCAGAAGCTATTTTAACCGACTTACATTGATCGATAACGAATTTACGGAACGAATAACCATTGACTTCTTTCCCGGATTCAAAAACAGCGAAAAAGAAATAATCCTTAATAAGCTGGTTATTATTGAAATAAAACAAAGTAAAGCGGCGAAACCAACATTAATTATTAACGCTCTGAAGCAAAACAAAATCAGGAAGCAAGGATTTAGTAAATATTGCATTGGGCGCTCCTTACTCGAAGAAAATATCAAGAAAAATAATTTTAAACCACTTCTGATTAAGATCAGAAAAGACTATTACAACTAAATAATCAATTATGCACTTATTGACCATGGTGTTACAAATTGTCCAGAGTTCTGAAGAGTTAAGATTTTTCGGTATCAAACTAATTAATATGGAAGACTTCTTGTCGTTATTGATAAGGTTTTCGCTTAATCTGCTCGTAATAATTGCCATTGTAGTTGGCTTATATGCAAAAAACAGCAAACGCAAAGACTTCTATTTCAGCTATATTGCGGTAAGCATGGTTATATTTCTGCTTTGCTTTCTGTTGGTCAGTGTAAAAATCGAGTTAGGCTTTGCGCTCGGACTTTTTGCAGTTTTCGGAATTATCCGCTATCGAACCGATGCCATTCCGATCAAAGAAATGACCTATCTGTTTGTCGTAATTGGGATTTCGGTGATCAATGCGCTTGCCAATAAAAAAATCAGTTATGCCGAACTAATTACAACCAATCTCTTAATAGTTGTTGGCTTATATATTCTTGAAAAAATTCTCCATCTACGGCAAGAAATCTCGTACCGTGTTATTTACGAAAAGATTGAAAATGTTCAGGCAGGAAAAGACGATGAATTACTTGCCGATCTAAAACTCAGAACTGGGAAAAACATCAAACGATTTGAGATCGAACGTATTGATTTTCTGAGAGACGTAGCTTACATCAATATTTTCTTCGATATTAATGGCAAAAACAAATCTGACCTATGAGAATCAGAATCTCCTTACTTATACTGGCCATTCTATTTAATTTCTTTAGCTATGCCCAAACCGATCCGTCAACCTGGATTGAACTGGGTTTTAGTAAGAAGGTGGCTAAAAACCTGAAAGTTGAATTTAATCCGGAATTAAGACTGTTTGGTGATTTTAAGATGGATACCTACATTTTGGAAGGCGGGCTTTCCTACAAACTTCACAAATACCTCACCATTGCAGGATATTACCGGTACGAAAAAGCATGGGATTATAAAAAAAGTACTGGTGCCTATAAAGGTCAGGTAGCTTCAAACCGGATTGCATTCGACGCTAAATCCGGATTGGAATTGAAACGTTTCGATTTCCAATTCAGGTTAAGATATACCAGTGGCGCTGACTTTGACCAAACCACTGATGACAAAGCTTCCTATTTCAGGTACCGAGTAAAAATCGACTATGATATTAAAGGAAGTAAATTTGCTCCTTATGTTTCAGTTGAAGCCTTTCACGATTTGATTTTAGATCATATTAACAAAGTTCGATATACTGGCGGATTGAGTTATCCGATAAATGACCACCATGAACTTGGCTTGTTTTACAGATTGCAGGATTATTCTGAAGTAGATAAATCAAGTACAAATATCATCGGAATTGGCTACAGCTTGAAATTTTAACGAATAAGATCCAATAACCCAGAAGAACAAAACCGAAGCCGGCTTCCATTTTTTTTGAAATGAGCGGTTAAATGAATTATCTTCGCTAAAAATATTCGATGATGATACCCAAATTAAAATACGAAAACTCAAATTTCCTTTTACTAGCCGGACCTTGTGCCATTGAAGGCGAACAAATGGCAATGGAAATTGCTGAACGGATCGTTAAAATCGCTGACAAGCTTCAGATACCCTATATTTTTAAAGGATCGTACCGAAAAGCTAACCGGTCACGACTTGATTCCTTCGCCGGAATTGGTGATGAAAAAGCGCTTAAAATTCTTCGGAAAGTAAGCGAGACTTTCGATATTCCGACTGTTACCGATATACATACGGCACAGGAAGCTGCCATGGCTGCTGAATATGTGGATATGCTGCAAATACCGGCATTTTTATGCCGTCAAACCGATATACTGATTGCTGCTGCCGAGACAGGCAAGGCCGTAAACATTAAAAAAGGCCAGTTTTTATCGGCTGAAGCCATGAAATTTGCAGTTACCAAAGTTCGTGAAAGTGGCAACAACAATGTATTCTTAACCGAACGTGGTTCAACTTTTGGGTATCACGACTTAATTGTTGACTACCGTGGAATTCCGGAAATGCAACGGAATAATTGCCCTGTCATACTAGATATCACTCATTCGTTGCAACAGCCAAACCAATCGAGCGGAGTTACCGGAGGGCAACCCCAGTTGATTGAAACCATTGCACGTGCCGGAATAGCGGTTGGTGTTGATGGCATCTTTATCGAAACCCATCCAGATCCGGCCAATGCCAAATCGGACGGTGCGAATATGTTGCAGATTGATTTACTCGAAGGACTTTTAACCCGGCTTGTACAACTACGGCAAGTCGTTAAAACATTCTAGGATATGGAAACCAGACGAAATTTTGTAGCTAAAATAGCTGCCGGAATGGCCGCAACAGGATTCATTTCTGTTTCAAACAACGCGAATGCAAGCGAAGCTCCAATAAAGGACACTTTTATACATCATGTATTTTTCTGGTTGAAAGAGCCAGAAAATACGGAAGCCCGGGAACAATTTGAATTGGGATTGCAAAACCTGATTCAAGTTCCACAAATTCAGTCGCACCACATCGGAACTCCAGTAGAATCGCCCCGTGAAGTGGTTGACGATTCGTTTACTTTTTCATACATGGCTTTTTTCAAAAGTAAAGAAGATCAAAATACCTACCAAACACATCCGATACACCTCAAGTTTATAGAAGATTGCCAACACCTTTGGGAAAAGGTTATCGTGTATGATGCGATGTAAAAACCGGGAATAATTAGTATCGTTTCCTTTTGATCAGCTGAACCTTGATTATCCGAACGTCCTTTACCGGACGATCATCCGTTTTTCGGGTTTCAACACCAGCGATCCGATCAACAACATCCATTCCTTTCAGCACTTCGCCAAAAACAGTGTAGTTTTGATCGAGATGTGGGCTACCACCTATCGTCCGGTATACCTGTCGGTGTTCTTCCTTAATACGATAAGGAACCATTAGAGCCAATTCAGTTTTCACCAGATCATTTAATTGCGATTCAAGAATTGAGATGCTATCATTTTTACTTTCAGCCGAACTTAATTTACGCAACCTACCAACGAGTTTTTGATTTGCCGAATTACGAACCACATTGTTATACGCCCGATAATAATTGATTCGCCTCTCACCTGCGTCAATCAGACTATCTGATAAGGCTTTCCGCTGTATAAATGTAAACTGAGTACTGCTCGAAGCCTGCTCCGGATTTTCCAAATCCCCAGTCCGGGCAGCATTAACAGCACCTCGCTTATGAAAATAGTACGTATTGATTTCAGCAGGAATTACATAGGGTAACTCGCCATTTCCAAGTAAAGCATCAGGCAGAGCATGCTTACTATCCGGATCGCCTGTCTGGATCAAAAAGTTATTGATAACACGATGAAATATGATACTGTCGTAAAAGCTCTGATTTACCAATTTCAAAAAATTATTCCGGTGTAAAGGAGTTTCGTCATACAGCCTGAAAATAATTGAACCTTTATCTGTTACCAATTCGATATCGCGGTTCAAATCACGTTTTCTGACTCCATCGGCAATCCAGGGATTACAGCCATAAAGCGCCAATAAAACCATAATTATTGATAATAATCTTTTCATCGGGTATACTTCAGGATTTAAGTTTAATGAAAGAACATGTAAGCAATCAGAATGGCAGCTACAGCTCCTACAAAATCGGCAATCAGTGCGCAAGTCAATGCGTATCGGGTATTTTTAACTCCTACGGAACCAAAATATACCGCCAGAATATAGAAAGTTGTATCAGATGAGCCTTGAATGGTGCATGCCACCCGCCCTACAAACGAGTCGGCTCCATACATCTTCATCACATCAACCATCATTCCTCTTGATCCACTGCCACTCAACGATTTCATCATGGCCGTTGGCAAAGCAGGAATAAAATCGGTATTAATTCCCAGTTGCTGAAAACACCAGGCAATTCCGGAAATAAACCATTCCATTGCTCCTGAAGTTCGGAAAACGCCTATAGCAACCAATATCGCGATCAGGTATGGGATAATCATAACAGCTGTATGAAACCCGTCTTTTGCACCTTCAATAAATGCGTCGTAAACATTTACCTTCTTTCGAAAAGCCAGCAACATAAAGCCAATGATAATCGAAAAAATAAACAAATTGCTTGAAACACTCGATATCGTCTGAATTTGTTCTTTAGGTAATCCAGAAAAAAACCAAATTATTCCAGCAATAAACAGAGTCAAACCACCGATATAAGAAAGGATAGTTTTATCGAGTAGATTAATTTTCTGATGCCATGCAACGGCCATTAATCCGGCTAATGTTGCGAAAAAAGTAGCCAAAAGAACCGGGATAAAAATATCGGAAGGATTAACGGCTCCGAGCTGAGCCCGATAAACCATGATACTAATTGGAATAATCGTCAAGCCTGAAGCATTCAAAACCAAAAACATAATTTGAGCATCAGAAGCAGTTTCTTTATTTGGATTGGTTTCCTGCATTTCCTTCATTGCCTTCAGCCCCATTGGAGTAGCAGCATTGTCGAGATTCAACATATTTGCAGCAATATTCATCATTATCGATCCATATGCAGGATGTTCTTTTCCTAACGATGGAAATAACTTATTGAAAAAAGGACCTACAAAACGTGAGAATATTTTAACCACACCCCCTCTTTCTCCTATTTTCATAAATCCCATCCACAATGTCAAAACACCGGTTAAACCAATAGATATTTCAAAGCCGGTTTTAGCCATCTCAAACGACGAATTCATCATTTGAGAAAAAATAGCAACATCACCAAAAAAAATGAGTTTAACAAGGCCGATAACAAAAGCTACTACGACGAAGAAAATCCAGATATAATTCAGCGCCATGTCCTATAATTAGGTATTACGCACTAAATATATATAAAAAAGCGGCCGCTACATATCAAATGCAGCGGCCGCCAGTATAATTTAAACTAAACAACTAGTAACCAGCATTTTGTTTCAAAACACCAGGTTCCAAATCTAACTGAACTTGAGGAATAGGTTGATATTTATCCTTTTCATCAAATGTAGCACCTTTCATAACGAGAGGTCTAACTCTTTGGTCAGCAACGGCAAAAGCTTCTAAAGTAGCTTTCATGCTGCCTGGTTTAGCTTTATCCCAACGTCTCAAGTCGAAGAAGCGCATACCTTCAGTTGCAAATTCAAGGCGTTGCTCCCATTGAACTGCTTTCATTGCTTCATCTTTACTAGCGAAAGCGGTATAAGTTCCAATTTTATAATTGGCAGCAGGTTTCGTAAAGTCTACGTATTGTTTCCATGCATCACCATCATTAATAGACTTATCACCCAGTTTATAAAGATTAACCTTACCCATAACAACTTCTTTACCAGCTCTGGTACGAATTTGATTAACATAGTTTAATGCAGTAGCCAAATCGCCTTCAGAAGCAGCAACTTCAGCTCTCCACAACAAGATATGACCCAAACGAAGGTAACGGAAGTTGTTGGCATTGATACCTGTCTGCCAACCTGTAGTTGTTGATAAGCTCTTACGTTCTGCTTTGTAGAAGAAAGTTTTTTCAACAGTTACATAAGGTCCACCCCATGATTGATCGCGGATCCAGTCAGAACCACGCATAATACCCCAATCCATGTATGGAAGACCACGGCGACCCATAGTAAAGTCGATACGAGGATCAAGTAAATCGGTAGCAGGAATAAACTCATCACCAGAACCGAGTCCTGCGTCATTCTTTAAATCAGTATTGTTAAATGTATCGAATAACGGCAAACCAGCGGCATCAACTTTGAAAGCATTTGCCAGGTTCTGAGTTGGCTGGTGGAAACCACAGCACATACCCAATTCAGGAGCATAAGGCGCATTTAAGCCAATTCCCATTTCACCATTCAACGATTCGTTAATGTCATTCACATTTCTCTGAATTTCAAAAATTGATTCTGAATTGTTATTTTTTGCAATACGGAAATTGTCAAAGAATTTGTCAGCCAGAGTAAATCCTCCATTAGCAATAATGTCGTCCAACAAAGGTTTTGCGCTTGCATAATCCAATACCTGCATGTAAGCACGGGCTGCCAGAGCTTTTGCAGCCCATTTGGTTGCACGGCCAGGTTGAGCCTGCTTGGCAGGAAGGTTAGCAGCGGCAAATGCGAGGTCATCTTGAATGAATTTTAAGACAGCGCCAGCAGCATTATCATTGCTAATTGTATTGGCAACATCAACCTTATCTTCAGGGATCAATGGAACTTTATCGCCAAAAACCAACCAAGATTCGAAATAATACATGCCCCTCAAAAAGCGTGCTTCAGCTTGGAATTCAGTAGCTGTTGCAGCGGCTAAGGTTGGAGTTTTAGCAATTACATTTAAAACAATATTACAACGGTTAACACCCATCCCAATATTTAACAACCATTTATCCGCAGGATAATTGTTTGTTGTTGACATATTCCATTGTTCGATTTCATTAACTGGAATCTGATCGCCAATGTATGAACCTTTACCTGCATCGTCAGATGCAACAGATCCGTAGGTCCAGTTTGTGATAGATGCACCCCAGCTAACAGACCATAAGGCAGACCCTTTAACCATACTGTAAGCTCCGGTCAACAAAGCATTAACGCCCTTTTCACTGTAGAATACATCTTCGGAAGTCGATCCAAGCGGCTTTTTATCCAAAAATGAATCAGCGCAAGAGAAAGATATGGCCATTAGAAAAACGGAGGCCATTATAATTGATAATTTTTTCATATCATCCTTTGTTTAAAATTAATACTATTCACAAATATTACAGCCCAAGGGTCAAACCCAATGTAATCTGACGAGGTGTTGGCCATGATCCTTTGTCAACGCCCATCCGGTTACCTTCACCAGCGACATTTGACAATGTATTTACTTCAGGATCGAGACCACGGTACTTAGTAAGAGTGAACAAGTTTGTTGCCTGTACATAAACTCTCAAACTTTTCATCTTTACTTTGTCAAGGATATTCTTTGGTAATGTATAACCAAGTCTCATTGTCTTAAGTCTTAAGAAAGATCCATCTTCAATAAAGGCGGTAGAAGCCTCCTGTGAACGTGATGCTCCATCAAGCATAGGCAATCTGGCACCAGTGTTTGAAGGTGTCCATGTATCATTAAGAGCATCCTTGCTTAAACCTCCAACGAACTGACCGTAGTCGATCCAACGGCTTACATAGTTGATCAAGTCATTACCGTAACTTCCGTAGAAGAACATATTCAAGTCGAAAGCGCCATAACCCAAATCAACGTTTAAACCTCCAACAAACTTAGGATGAGGGTCGCCAATAAAAGTACGGTCTTTGTCCATTGTAATTAAGCCATCACCATTTAAATCACGGTATTTATAGTGACCTACTGTAGTGTAGTCTGCAAACTGAGGTGCAGCAGCGGCTTCAGCAGCTGTCTGAATAATACCATCAGCGATTAAACCGTAGAACATTGGATAAGCCATGCCTGAAGTAGCACGGGTATATTCAACCTGACGTTCTGAATATCCAACAACTTCCTTTAAATTGTTTGAAAGAGATACAACTTCGTTTTTATAATGCGACCAGGTTGCATTCAAAGCATAAGATAATTTGCCTGCCAATGCAGTATTGTGGTAGCCAATTTCGATGTCAATACCGGTATTTTTCATTTCACCAATGTTAACGAAAGGTGGAGTTGCAGTACCCATTACCTGAGGTACACTTAAACGATAAAGCATATCCGAAGTTTTCCGCTGCCATACGTCAACAGATGCAGTCAGTTTTTTATTCAACATCGATGCATTAACACCTGCATTGATTGTTTGGGTAGTTTCCCAACTTACATCAGCATTACCTTTTGTTGATGGTTCAAAACCTGCAATCGCTGAGGTTGGTGATCCATTTAAATTATAAGCAGCAGTGTAACCATTGGTTCCAAAGGTTGAATACATGTTGTATTCTCCGATTTGATAGTTAACAGATTTACAACAACAA
>JBBQXI010000063.1:0-12972 GCA_038209805.1 Bacteroidales bacterium
CTCACTCTTCCCCTCTCTCGCGAGAGAGGGGAGAAGACGTCTTTAGACGTCTTGGGGTGAGTAAGTGTTTTTTTGTTTCTTACGAAGTTCATAGGCCAGACAAGTTCTGTAGGCCGATTCCAGCAATCCTGGCCCAAGTGATGTATGAACTTTATAGGCCGAATCAAGTATCTCGTGGGTTATTTGGTTGATTTCCATCTCGAATGTTAATTTTAAAATTATAACACTGTGTAACCCCGTGGAAACACAGAGTAACACTGTGTAACTTTTATGCGTAGTCGGCCAGCATCTTTTCCGTTTTTCGGAAGTACTGTATGCCAAGAATTGCCAATACGATAATTTCAACAATCGAAATCAGCAAGCTTTGTACATTCAAGGTGACATCTCCACCTATAATACACCACCTGAAACCATCAATAATTCCTACCATTGGATTTAACGAGTATAGAAACTGGTATTTTTCAGGTACGATTGAGCTGCTGAAAGCTACTGGCGAAATAAACATTCCAAACTGTACAATAAACGGAACGATGTAGCGGAAGTCGCGGTATTTCAGGTTTAAAGTCGACATCAATATCCCAATTCCAAAGGAGGCGAAGAAAGTAAGAATAAAGAAGAACGGAAGAAAGACCATATTTATACTCGGCACAAATTGGTAAAAAATCATGATTAATAGCGCCAACACAAACGTGATCAGTATATCGACGAAGCCGAGAACAATGGAACTTGCCGGAATCAGTATCCTGGGAAAATACACTTTAGTAAATAAGTTTGTATTCGAAATTAGACTATTGCTGCTTTCGGTTAGGGCGTTTGCGAAGAATTGCCAGGGTAATAATCCGGCCATGATTAATATGGGGTAAGGAGCACCACCTTCGCTGGGTAGTTTTGCAATTTTGCCAAAAGTTACTACCATTACGATCATGGTGAGTAGCGGACGCAACACGCTCCATGCCACTCCAATTACGGTTTGTTTGTATCGTACTTTAAAATCGCGCCATGCCAGTATGTAAAATAATTCCCGGTAACGCCATAAATCGCTCCAGTAGTTCTTTTCAATTCTTCCGGGTTCTATAATCAAGTTAAATTCTTCTGCTTCCATGCCGCAAATCTAATATTATTTAAGCTGTATGTGATTTGTTAAGTGATTTGTTTGAAGGTGAAAATCGAATCCAAAATCGAGTTTGGCCTATCTTTTCGTATAAAACGAATACCTTAAATTTAGAATAAGTGGAAATTCGTCGAATTGATAAGTTCCAGGACTGACGGTTGCTGAATCATATACTTTATAATCTTTTGTGCCAAACTGGTATCCAAGTTCAACGGCAAATCCTTTGCGTTTTATGCGTTTGCTGTACCATTCTTTGCCAATCAAAAGGCCAGGAATGGGAAGGCTGGTTCTATGATTTGAATCGTTTACATTGACCCATTTCCATTTTCCAACCACCCCAATGTAGGTGCGTTGGGTTCGCTCATCGATGAGGGTATGCAGAAATTTAAACCCTGCTTCTGCATCATTGGGGTTGAAATCGTTCAACTCTGAGGATATTCCGCCAAACACCTCGAATCCGGTGGTTTTTGAAACCCAATTCCGGTAATTAGTTTTTAAGCTCAATATTGAAAGCTCTCCACCAAAGCCTCCAATTTTCTGAGCGAATGAACTTGCTCCGAAAAATAACATCATTGCCAGAAGAAGTATATTGCGTTTCATGGGTATATTGTTATATGGTTAACTGGTCAAATTGTTGAATGCTCTGATTGTTATTCTTTTAGATGGAGGTTTGTATATTTGATTAAACTGTTGATGGCTTTGGGTAGCTTTTCCAATTCACCTCGAAGATGCTCATATTGACTCTCATTTAAAAGTTTCCTGTTGATCGATTTTTCAAGCCAATCAACACTTTCGATAACAGAACCTCTTGAATAATGGTAAAATTTTATTTTGTCTTTTTTGTGATATCTTCCAAAACCTTCCGCAATATTTGCTGAAATGCTATCAGCAGCGTCGATAAATTGTGCCCCAATTGTTTTTTGTGCCAAATAGGACCATTCAATCACAATGTTCCAAACCTTGTTTAAATCAAAACCTATATTGTATGCTTCGATGTCAGTGATTTTTAGATAATTCATAACCATTATTTTAATCCTTTAGTCATCAATCTAATAATCTTAGCCATTTAGCTATCCAATTCTTTAACCATCCAGCCATTAAACCACACAACCATTTAGTTTTTTGACCACTTTTTTAAAGCATCCATGTTTCGTTGATTGATGCTATTTTTCGCTTCAGGAGTAAATAAAAATTCAAGTTCCTCAGCGAAATACTCCGTAATTTTTCCACGAACCATTTTCATCGTTGAATTGAGCAAATGATTCTGTTCGGTAAATGCTTCAGGTAAAACAGCAATGGTAGCCGGAAGCCATCGTTCCGGAAATGAGTTTTCGAACTTGCCACCTGCTTTGTATGCATCAACTTCCTGCTGAATGATTTTCAATGCTTCAATAAGTCCTTCAACAGTCTCCAACTTTAGACCTCGTTTTTCTACTTCACGGTTTATTGCCGGCATGTTCGGGACTATCATTCCTGAAGTGTAGGCATTCTGGTTATTGTAGAGCATGCATTGATCGATAAACGGCGATTGGTCAACCAACGATTCTTCTATGCCTTCGGGGCTGTATTTCTCTCCATCGCTGCCAATCAGCAGGCTTTTAAACCGGCCAAGAACATAGAGAAAATCGTCTTTATCCATATAGCCCATATCACCTGTAAACAGCCATCCGTCTTTGATGGTTTCTTCGGTTGCTTTTGTATTGTTCCAGTAGCCCTTCATCACATTGTCGCCTTTAACCACAATCTCACCTTTTTCGCCCTGCGGAAGCTGGTTGCCATCCAGATCGCAAATTTTAAGTTCCATGTGTTTTACCAGTCGGCCCGACGACCCGAATTTGATGGCATGCAAGGCATTCGATGAAATAACCGGAGATGCTTCTGAAAGGCCATATCCCTGACACATGGGCATCCCGATGGCAAAGAAAAATCGCTGCAATTCGATGTCGAGCAAAGCTCCACCACCGATAAACAATTGAAGCTTTCCGCCAAACCCTTCGCGGATTTTCGAGAAAAGAATTTTATCGTAAAGGTTCAATAGCGGTTTATAGATTGCACGTACGCCTTTGCCGCGATCCCAACCGTAGCCATTGTATTTGTATGCAATCTTCAAGGCGTGATTAAATAATTTTTCAGCGGTAGGCCCTTTTTGCCTGATGTTCGATTCGATGCTTTTCCTGAAATTCTTGGCCAGCGCTGGAACGCTCATCATAATCGTAGGCTGTATTTCCTGAATGTTCTTCGGAATGTTCTTCAGCGTTTCCATTGGTGTTTTGCCAACTTCAAGCGCAGCAATACTTGCACCATTAATCATCAGGCAGTAAAGACATGCTGTGTGGGCAAAAGCATGATCCCATGGGAGCAGAGCCAGGGTTTTCCAATCTTCAGTAATTTCCATCAGGGTATTCGACTGAATGACATTAGCTGCGTAATTCAGGTGTGAAAGCATTATTCCCTTCGGATCGGCTGTTGTGCCCGATGTGTATGAAATATTGGCAATATCTTCAGGCTGAATGGTTTGATAAGCAGCTTCGAAATCGCTCAAATTTGTTTTCAGGTATTCGTCACCCAAAGCGAGAACCTGAGCGTACGAGATGTCGTTGGCTCCGGGGTTTTCTTTGCCATCGAGGTAAATTACTTTTTCCAACTCCGGAAGATTATTCCTGATTTCTTCCACTTTTGAAGCATGTCCGCTGGAAACAATAATCATTTTGCTTCCGGAATGCGCCACCCTGAATTTAAGTTCGTTCCCTGAATCTAATTTTACTGAAAGCGGAACATTAATACCTCCAGAATACAAAATTCCAAGTTCAGAAATAATCCAGGCATTGCGCCCTTCTGAAATCAGTCCAACACGATCGCCTTTTTGAAGCCCAAGAGACAACAAGCCTGCACCAAACCGAAAAACCAAATCGTGGGTTTGCTGGTAGGTCGTTCCTTCAAATTTTCCATTCTGTTTCTCCCATAGATAAACATTGTTTGGAAATTTGGCTACACTGGTTTCAAAAAGATCAATAATGGTTCTCATGGTAGTCATAGATTTACTGCGGTATAGAATTCAAATGTACAAATTTTATTTTTCAGCAATTCGCATAAAAAAAGGGCCGAAGCCCTTTTCGTTATTTTACGCCGAATTTGTAAATCGTTTTTTCGTAGAAATTCTGTCCCGGCGCCAGCGTAACCGGAGGGAAATGTGGTTTATTAATGGCGTCGGGATAATGTTGAGTTTCCAAGGCCAGGCCCGAATAACTTCCGAATCTTTTCTGTCCATCGATGGTTAATTCCGGAATCCAGTAGCCGGTATAAAGCTGGATGCCAGGTTGTGTGGTGTAAACTTCAACTTCTCTTCCTGAAGTGGCTTCGCTAAGGCTACCGGCATAAACCAACTTTCCTTCAGGATTATCCAATACAAAATTCATATCGTAGCCGGTTTCCTGAGTCGCGATGTCTTTACTGATCTTCTTTTTGGTAAGGAAATCGTTTGGTGTTCCGGCTACCGGAAGAATTTCGCCGGTTGGAATACTATCGATATTGAGTGTAAAGGTTTTTGCAGGCAATTCCAATTCATGATTTAAGATTTGGTCTTTTCCGCCAGTCAGGTTGAAATAAGTGTGGTTCGTCAGATTCACAATCGTGGTTTGATCGGTTTCTGCTCCGTATTCGATAGTCAGTTCGTTGTTGTTATTTAGAGTGTATGTGCAGCTAATTTTCACGTTTCCAGGATAACCTTCTTCCATGTCCGGACTAAGTAAACTCAGTTTCACGCCTACACTATCTGTATTTTCAATTGTTTCGGCAGCCCATAAACGGCGGTCGTATCCTACTAATCCACCATGCAGATGATTCGCTCCGTTGTTTACTGCCAAAGCGTAATTTTTGCCTTCAAGGGTGAATTTTCCGCCTGCAATTCGGTTGCAGCAACGTCCGCAGACACATCCAAAATATGGATAACTACCGAGGTATTCCGGACTCAGATAGTTTTCAAGCTTTTCGAAACCACAGGCAATATTGGCAAGTTCTCCGTTTTTGGCCGGAGTAACAATGGAAGTAATAATTGCACCGTAATTGGTAATTTTTACGACTACCTGATTGTCGTTTGATAAAGTAAATAAGTCAACTTCAATTTCTTCGTTGGTTTTTCCGAAGAGCGATTTTGTAATTTTCATGTTTAGATATTTTTAGTTTGTATTTGTTGCGGGATGCTGGTTCCGGGTTGAAAACTGCCAGCCAGCTTACAAATTTAATTTTTTCATTCATACTGGTGGGTACTGGTTGCGTATTTTATTGTGAAATATTTTTACTTTTGAGTTCAGTTAACCAAATCAAAACCCATACTTGTGAAATACATTCAGATTGATGATTCATTAGGTGTCCCCAAATACCGACAAATTATTAATTCCATTTACACAGCAATTTCGATTGGCGAATTGAAACTGGGAGATAAAATACCTTCATTAAATCAAATATGTACGGAATTTGAGTTGTCGCGCGATACGGTAATGGTGGCCTTTAATGAACTAAAGGCAAAAGGAATCATCAATTCCATTCCCGGGAAAGGATACTACATCAACAGCATTGAAATCAATGTTGATCAAAAAATATTCCTTCTTTTTGACGAATTGAATGCTTTCAAAGAAGACTTATACACTTCTTTCCTGAATAGTCTGGATAACAAATCGACTGTAGATATTTATTTTCACCATTTTAATTATCAGGTTTTTAAAGATCTGATTTCCGAAAGTGCAGGCAAGTATACTTCATATGTAATTATGCCCGCAACGTTTGATTATTCGGCTGACATAATCGGCAAGCTTCCTAAAGACAAGGTTTATATTCTTGATCGTTTAAAAGATGATTTGGTTGATTTTCCGGTTGTTTATCAGGATTTTGAACAAGATGTTTATGATGCCCTGAACGAAGGATTTGAGTTGCTTCAGAAGTATGACAATCTGATTATGATTTACCCCGGAGGAAAAGAGCCTGAGGGACGTATGTTGGGATTTCAGCGTTTTTGCAAAGAGAAAGGATTCAAATCTGAAATCATACGGAATGTATCAACTAAAGAAATGAAATCCGGAGAGGCTTATTTTGTGCCTTCTGATCGTAATTTGGTGCGCTTGGTGAAAATGGCCACTGAAAAAAATCTTGAACTGGGCAAGGATGTAGGCATTGTTTCGTTTAACGATACCGTACTGAAAGAAGTAGTTGCAGGTGGAATAACAATTATTTCTACTGATTTTCAACTCATGGGACAAACACTTGCCCGAATGATACAGGAAAGAAGCTCTGAAAAAATTAGAAATCATTCGTCGCTGATCAGAAGAAACTCGCTTTAAAATGTTTGAAAACACAATTTCACTTCGTTTGGTAAAGGGTAAAAGACCTATTTTTACCAACCAGTACCTACCAGTTTGTGGAGGGATTGAATTTGTAGAAGTAATACAATGATTAGTGGTCAGTCACAATGGACAGAAATGACTGATTCGGTTTACGAATTTCGGGTTATGCAGCGCAAATCCGTAACTCGTAACCCGCGACAAAATAATAACTAGAATACATAAATAAAATGAGTAATTTTACTATAGAAGATCATCCGCACAAGCGATTAAATCCGTTGACAGGCGACTGGATTTTAGTTTCACCACACCGATCTAAAAGGCCTTGGCAAGGTCAGGTTGAAAAAGCTGTTTCAGACCAACGTCCCGGCTATGACCCGACTTGCTATTTATGCCCCGGAAACGAAAGGGCAGGAGGGAAGTATAACCCACAGTACAAAGGGACTTTCGTATTTACCAATGATTTTAGTGCCTTATTAACTGATTCTCCTTATGGAATTGTTGATGAAGGCAGTCTTTTTCAGGCCAAAAGCGAAACCGGTATTTGCAAAGTGATTTGCTTCAGTAATGATCACAGCCTGACCATTCCTGAAATGGAGGTTGAAGACATTCGTAAAGTGGTTGATGTTTGGTGCAATGAATATGCCGATTTGGCCGGGAATGAAATGATTAATTATGTCCAGATTTTCGAAAACAAAGGTGCAATTATGGGGTGTTCGAACCCACACCCACACGGTCAAATCTGGTCGTCATCATCGGTGCCAACTGAGCCTGAAAAAGAATCGAAAACGCAGAAAGAGTATTTCGAAAAACATGGGAACACCCTTTTGTCGGATTACCTGAAAGCCGAGTTGGGAAAAAAAGATCGCCTGGTTGTTGAAAACGAGCATTTTGTCGCTCTTGTTCCTTATTGGGCCATTTGGCCATTCGAAACGATGATTATCAGTAAGCGTGCGGTTCAAAATATTTTGCAGCTTACTGACGAAGAACGAACTGCTCTGGCTGATATTTATCAGAAGTTGACGATCAAATACGATAATCTTTTTGAAGTTTCGTTTGCCTATTCTGCCGGCCTTCATCAGGCGCCAACTGATGGAGACGATTATCCTGAATGGCATTTGCACATGCACTTTTATCCGCCTTTGTTACGTTCGGCTTCAGTAAAGAAATTTATGGTGGGCTACGAAATGTTGGCAACACCTCAGCGCGATATTACCGCAGAACAAGCCGCACAACGTTTGCGCGACCTATTAGATGTACATTATAAGAAACAAACCAATAAATAATTAAACACAACAAAACGATGGCAAAGATTAATGCTTTAATTGAGAAAATTGCCAATGGAAAAAATCCATTGTTTCAGGAATTATATGGTGTAAACGAAGTTGTTCTGAAAGAACAAGCCGATCGTTATGCCGATTTGATGAATGAATTTAAGAAAGTTTACGGAGCTGATGATGTTTCGTTATTCAGTTCTCCGGGACGTACCGAAATTGGCGGTAATCACACAGACCACAACTACGGAAGAGTATTGGCTGGCGCTGTGAACCTCGATATGGTTGCAGTTGCTGCTACAAACGGAACTAATGTTATTCGGATCAAATCAGCCGGATATCCAGAATTCCAGGTGGATCTTTCAGAATTGGTTATTGATGAATCAAAATATTATACTTCTACCTCGCTGGTGAAGGGTATTTGTGCCCGGATGGAACAATTGGGATATGAAATTGGTGGATTTGATGCCTGCATTGAAGGTCGTGTACCTAAAGGTTCAGGTTTGAGTTCTTCAGCATCATTCGAAGTGCTTATTGGGGCTATCATTAATCATTTGTTTAACGATGGCAAAATGAGTGCGGTTGAGAATGGAATCATTGGTCAGTGGGCTGAAAATAATTTCTTTGGAAAACCTTGTGGTTTAATGGATCAAACGGCTTGCTCTGTTGGGGGGTTAATTACAATCGATTTTAAAGATCCTTCGAAACCAATCGTGAAAGAAGTCGATTTCGATTTCGTTAAAACCGGTTTTGCTTTGGTAATTACTGATGTTGGTGGCGGACATGACGATGCTGCTTCTCAGGAAGAATACGCATCACTTCCTACAGAAATGAAGGCTGTTGCGGCTGTGCTTGGCGCTAAAGTTTTGAGGGAAGTTACACTCGAACAAATTGTTGAGAAAATTCCTGAAATTCGTAAAGTTACTGGCGATCGTGCTATTCTTCGTGCCTATCATTTTCAGGGCGATAATCAGCGTGTTGTTGATCAGGTTGCCGCACTTGAGAATAGCGATTTTCAGGCTTTCCTGAAAATGGTGGTTGAGTCAGGATATAGCTCTTACATGTACAATCAAAATATTTTTGACGTAGTACATAAAGATGAGCAGGTTGTTTCATTGGCTTTGGCATTGAGCGAAATGATTTTGAAAGGAAAGGGCGCGTGGCGCGTTCATGGTGGCGGATTTGGTGGAACCATTCAGGCATTTGTACCGCAGGATTTGTTGGATAAATATGTTGAAACACTTGAACATGTCTATGGCAAAGGAAGTTGCCACAAGTTGTTTATTCGTGCCAAAGGATCAATCAAACTTGATTTGTAAGTCTATAGTGTTTGCTAGTCTTTCAAGTCGAAAAAGTAGTTAATGTTTGTGTGATAGGATTTTAATGTTTTTTGCACTTCATGCATAAAATAATAAGTTATTTTGTGCAAATTCGAATCCTGAATTCACACAAACAATAATTTATCAATTAACAATCAAATCAACTAAAATTATGACTCAAAACAAGAATTACACCGTGCCAATTATCATGATGATCATGCTTTTTGGTATGATTTCGTTCGTAACAAACCTGGCAGCCCCGATGGGTATTGTATTAAAGAGCCAGTTTGCAGTAACTAATTTCTTAGGACTTCTGGGGAATGCTGCCAACTTTATTGCTTATGCGGTAATGGGAATACCAAGCGGTATTTTGCTCCAAAGAATAGGCTACAAGAAAACAGCCTTGATTGCTGTTGCTGTTGGATTTGTTGGAGTAGGTATTCAATATCTTTCAGGATATTCAAGTCAGGATTCAGCTTTTGCCGTTTATCTGGCAGGCGCATTTGTAGCAGGATTTTCTATGTGTTTGTTGAATACTGTTGTTAACCCTATGCTGAATACACTTGGCGGTGGTGGTAATAAAGGTAACCAGTTGATTCAGGTTGGAGGATCTTTCAACTCAGTAATGGCTACTGCAACTCCAATGATCGTTGGTATTTTGATTGGAGATGCTGCAAAAGCCAGAATTACTGATATCTTCCCTTTCATGTATGCAGCAATGGCTGTATTCGCGATAGTATTTGTTGTTTTGTATTTTGTAAATATTCCGGAACCTCACGCTGAACAATCTTCTGAACCACTTGGAAACCTGATGTCTGGTGTTATGAAGTTCCGTCATTTTATTTTAGGGGCTATCGGTATTTTTGTCTATGTTGGCGTTGAAGTGGGTACTCCCGGTGTTTTGAATTATTTTCTAGTTGATCCGAATACTCCTAATCCAATGAATGCTACTACTGCAGGATTCGTTGCAGGTACGTATTGGTTTCTGATGCTGATAGGCCGTTTGGTTGGAGCTTCAATAGGAGCAAAGGTATCAAGTAAATCGATGCTAACTTTTGCATCTGGGCTAGGTCTGGTTCTTGTTCTGCTGGCTATGTTCACTCCAAGCACTATCCTTGTTTCGATGCCAGTATTGAAAAGTGTGGCTGGTGTAACCTCATTTGGTTTATTGGAAGTTCCTATCACTGCTGCATTTCTTGTATTAGTAGGACTTTGTACTTCAATTATGTGGGGTGGTATTTTCAATCTTGCTGTTGAAGGTTTAGGAAAATATCTGGCAGCAGCTTCAGGAATTTTCATGGTCATGGTTTGTGGTGGAGGTATTCTTCCTGCACTTCAGGGATGGGTTGCTGATGTTGCTGGTTATATGCCTAGTTACTGGGTAATAGTTGCAGGTCTTGCTTATCTCTTATTCTATGCATTAATTGGAAGCAAGAATGTAAACAAAGATATTGCTGTATAGTGTTGTAAAAGGATTATTTAGCATTGTTTTTCATAAAATGGCAGAAGAAAATCTCTTCTGCCATTTTTTTATTAAAAATGTTTTCCAACAGAAAACATGATTCTTGCGATTTTGTTTTATAAAAGTAAAAAATACTTTTATAAATTAGCAGTGTTATTTTCAGAAATATTCTATGGAATTGTATAAAATTCATCCGCAGCATTACGTTGCAGTTGATTGTGTTATACTGGGTTATCAGGATGAGGAAATCAAACTTTTGCTTTATCCGCGAAGTTTCGAACCATACAAAGGTAAATGGTCGCTGTTAGGTGGATTTGTTCAGGATGATGAGTCCGCTGATGAAGCGGCAGCCCGAATTTTGAAACAAACAACCGGATTGGAACAGATTTTTCTGGAACAGGTCGCTTTTTTTTCTGAACCAAGCCGTGACCCGGAAGCAAGGGTAATTAGTTTGGCTTATTATGCGCTTATCCGTATTGATTTGCATGATGAAGAACGAGTGAAAGAGAACGGGGCTTATTGGGTTTCAATTAGTAAACTGCCGAATCTTATTTTCGATCATCAGCAAATGTTTGAAAAGTCTCTGGTTAAACTTCAGCAAAAAGCTGGATATAGCCTGTGTGGAAGTGAATTGTTGCCTGAAATGTTTACCCTGATTCAATTGCGGAAATTGTATGAGGCAATTTTTCAGCGTGAATTTGATCCCGGAAATTTCAGGAAGAAAATACTGTCGCTTGGAGTACTGGAAAAACTGAGTGTGAAAGATGCCTCGGAATCAAGAAAAGGAGCATTCTATTACAAGGTTAAAAGCAATATCGGTGAAATTGATACCGATCGGATCGTTAAATTTTAAACTATAATAATCTAAACTATAAAAATTATGAATTGGAACTCACATGAATTTATTTGGCTCGACTGGACTATTATGGCAGTGGGGATTCTGGCTGTATCTTGGGCTGTATGGCGTTCGATACAAAAAGACAAACGATTGCAACAGGGAGCCGACAGCGAAGATTACCTGTTTGGTAAAGGCGAACCCTGGTATATCATTGGTGCAGCTATTTTTGCTGCAAATATTGGTTCGGAACACCTTGTTGGACTTGCAGGTACAGGAGCAAACGCAGGTGTAGGTATGGCGCACTGGGAGATGCAAGGTTGGATGATACTCATCCTGGGCTGGCTCTTTGTACCGTTCTATCAATTGATGAATAATAAATTGGGGAAAATTATTACCATGCCCGACTTTCTCAAGAACCGTTACACACCTCGTACTGGTTCATGGCTATCTATTATTACACTTATAGCTTATGTATTGACCAAAGTGAGTGTAACCGCTTTTACCGGTGGTATCTTCATGGAAAGTCTTCTTGGATTGCCTTTCTGGTACGGAGCAATCGGATTAATAGTATTGACTGGTATTTTTACCGTTCTGGGTGGAATGAAGGGTGTGATGACACTGTCAGCCATTCAAACTCCTATTCTTATCATTGGTTCATTCCTTGTGCTTTTCCTTGGATTGTCAGCGCTCGGCGACGGCAGTATTGCTCACGGCTGGACGGCAATGATTGACTATTCCAAAACCCTGGGCAAAGGAGCAGACGGCGTTGCTTATGGCACAAACCACATGTTCCACTTTGAGACGGGTGACCCGCTGTATGACGAGTATCCCGGTTTTTGGGTATTTATAGGAGCGACAATTATCGGTTTTTGGTATTGGGCTACCGATCAACACATCGTTCAACGTGTACTCGGACAACAAAAAGGCGAGGCTAACGACGTTGTGATGAAGCGTGCGCGCAGAGGGACTATCGCTGCAGGTTATTTCAAATTGTTGCCTGTATTTATGTTTCTGATTCCCGGTATGGTAGCGGCTGCATTGGCTGCACGTCCAGATAGCGGCTTTACGTTAGAAAATCCGGATACAGCATTTGGTTCAATGGTTAAGTTTGTATTGCCCGCCGGTGTGAAAGGTATCGTTACCATCGGCTTTATATCTGCATTGGTTGCTTCTTTGGCTGCATTCTTCAACTCTTGTGCTACCTTGTATACCGAAGACTTTTATAAACCTATGTTTAAAGGCAAAACCGAAGCAAGATACGTGTTGGTAGGTCGTATTGCAACAATTGTTGTAGTATTTCTTGGTATCGCATGGATACCAGTTATGATGAGTCTCGGCAGTCTTTACAGCTATTTGCAAGGTATTCAATCATTGCTCGCTCCTGCGATGGTAGCCGTATTTGTAATGGGTATATTTTCTAAACGAATTACACCCAAGGCTGGCGAATCAGGTTTAATTGTAGGCTTCCTTATTGGTATGGCACGCTTGCTGACCAATATCTTCACAAACACAGGTAAAGACGTCATGACAGGCTGGTACTGGGAATCCACAAGATGGTTCTGGCATACGAACTGGCTTATTTTTGAGATCTGGCTGCTTGTCTTCATCATGTTGTTCATGGTTGCAGTATCGTTT
>JBBQXI010000064.1:0-12954 GCA_038209805.1 Bacteroidales bacterium
TTTTTCACTTTTCTTTGGACGAACTTTTTGTGCCGGGGCTTGTCCGCTCGGTGCCATTCAGGATATTGTTGCAATCAGACCCATCGAATTGCCCAAATGGATTCAAAAAGTATTGGGATTGATCCCTTATTTATACCTTGGGCTTGCGGTTTTGTACGTAGCCACCAAATCTGAATTTATCATCTGCCGTTACGACCCGTTTGTTGGGTTATTTCGGTTTGATGCTCCTTATAACATGTTAATTCTTGGCATCTTATTTCTGGCAGTTGGCGTGTTTGTTGCCCGTCCATATTGTCGGTTCTTCTGTCCATACGGCGTTTTGCTGGGTTGGATGTCAAAATTTTCGTCACGTCACATGACCATAACACCCGCTGCATGTATTCAGTGTAAATTATGCTCCAATTCGTGCCCGTTTGGAGCCATTGACGAGCCAGTGGTTGAAATTGGAAAACGTCGCAGCAATGTGAACCGACTTATGACTTATTTTGTGCTTCTGCCATTGTGGATCGGAATCGGTGGATTTGCAGGTTCAATGATGCACGTCCCATTATCGCGTTTTAATCAGACTGTATATCTGGCTGAACAAATTGTAGAACATCCCGAAGTGAAGAATGATCCTAAAAATATTGATGTCCGTACATTTATGAGCTCCGGAAAATCAACCGAACAACTGGTTCAGGAAGCCGATGCTATTCGTCGTCAGTTCTATTGGGGAGGCTGGATTCTAGGAGGTTTCATGGGAGTAGTCATTGGAACAAGCCTGATTAATCTGTCGAAATTCAGGAAACGTGAAGATTGGGAACCTAATAAAACGAATTGCCTGAGCTGCGGACGATGCATGGATTATTGCCCGGTGAAGAAAGAAGCGTAGGAAAAGGCAGAACGGAATACGGAAACAGGAACTCCGCTTCCTGAGTAGCGAAGCGTATCTTTAGGAGATACTAAAGTAAAAAAAACCGCGTAGCGGTGAAAAGTATTGTAGCCCGGGATGAAGTGGAACGGAATCCCGGGAAAGAATAAAAAATAAAGAACCGTCCGCGGGAAATAATCAAAAAAGTATAAACCTATTTTCGGACGGAATAGCAATAACGTTGATTTAAAATATCTTGAATCTATCATCTAAAATCTAATATCTGAATTCAAAATATAATGAACATCTCAAAAAACGATAAAATTAAACTGGCACAACGAATTGCCTGGATCGCTGCCGGGTTTGCGTTGATCATGGCTGTTTTGCTGATTGCCAATTTTGCGCAGACCAAGCTGAACAAACCCATCGACAACAAAACCATTCCGGCATTGGTCAAACGGCTGAGTGAAAATCCGGGTGACGAAACGCTGAAAACCGAAATTCGTGCATTCGACCTGATGGCAAGAAAAGCCTATTTTACCAGTCAATGGCAAATTCGAACAGGCATTTACCTCATGTTTCTTGGCGTAATTATCTCAATTTTGGCGATACGCTATACTTTGGCCGCCAAATCGAAACTGAACGAAATTGATAGTGTCGAAAAAGTCAATGAACTTGATAAACTGGTGGCACAAAAATGGGTCATTTATGTTGGCTCCGGATTGATTGTGCTTGCACTTGGCTCCGGATTTCTGGCATCCAATTCACTCAAAGATTACATGGTGAATGAAAATATTGCCGTTCAGGAGGAAAAACCCGCAGAAGATGCTGTTGCTGTTCAGGAACAGGCTTCAACAGCAAGCAATCAAACAGTTCAGACTGAAACTCCAACAAACACTGAAGATGTTGCAGTTCCAAATACAGCAGTCGTCAATCCTGCTGAAACTCCTGCTGTACCCGCCGCTGCAAAACCTGTTGGATTGCCAACTCAAACCGAATTGAAAACCAATTATCCATTTTTCCGCGGACCACAGGGAGATGGAGTTGCTTTTCAGAAAAATACACCGACCGATTGGAATGGCGCCGGAGGTAAAAATGTAATCTGGAAAGTTAAAGTTCCGAAAGCCGGGTTCAGTTCTCCAATTATTTGGGGAAATCAGTTATTTGTGACAGGTGCTGATGCTCAGTCGCGTGTGGTTTATTGCTACGATAAAACTTCAGGTAAATTACTTTGGGAAGCTGCCGCCGATAACATCGAAGGTTCACCAGCCAAAATGCCAAAAGTAACTGCCGATACTGGTTTGGCTGCCCCAACGATGGCTACCGACGGACGTGCTGTTTTTGCCATTTTCGCAACCGGCGATGTGATTGCCCTCGACATGAGTGGAAAACGTTTGTGGGCACGCAATTTGGGCGTTCCGGATAATCACTACGGCCATGGCTCATCGCTTATCGTTTATAAAGACAAATTGCTGATTCAATACGATACCAACAAGTCAGGAAAATTAATTTCATTGGACACACAAACCGGTGCAACTGCCTGGGAAACCGCGCGTAATTCAAAAATTTCATGGTCTTCGCCAATTCTGGTCAATACCGGAAGCCGCACTGAAGTGATCCTGACCACCAACCCGAATGTGAATGGTTACGATCCTCAAACAGGCAAGGAACTTTGGAACATTGCTTGTCTTTCCGGGGAGGTTGGCCCTTCAGCCGGTTATGCCGACGGAATGGTTTTCGCCTGCAACGAATATGCAAAGCTCGTAGGAATTAAAATCGGTGGAACTCCTGAAATTGTCTGGGAAGCCGATGAGTTTTTACCTGAAGTTTCAAGTCCGATGGCTGTAAACGGACTTTTGTTTATAGCAACGACTTATGGCGTTTTGGCCTGCTACGATGCAAAAACAGGCACCAAAAACTGGAGTCAGGAATATGGCGATGCCTTTTATTCATCGCCGATTTATGCCGATGGGAAAGTTTACATCACAGACATGACAGGGAAAACTCATATTGTAAAAGCAACCAAAGACTATCAGCTAATCGGAACTCCTGAATTGGGTGAAAAAGCCGTTTGCTCACCTGTATTTCAGGATGGAAGAGTTTATTTGAGAGGGATGAATAATCTGTATTGCTTAGGGACTAAATAATAAATGTGCTGTTTTAATGAGGCTATCCTTTGCCGTCTGCTTTAGCTGACGGATAGGACAATAAATAAAACATACGGTGAACAACGAAACGAACATACAACAAACAGTTGATCAGATTATCGCTGAAAAAGGGGTAGAAGGGAAATCCGTCATTCCGATTTTGCAGGCGATTCAAAATGCATACAATTACCTTCCGGAGGAAGCATTGAAATACGTCTGCGAAAAAACTGAAATTTCGCCTGAACAGATTGTAGGGGTGGCTTCGTTTTATTCGCAGTTCAGAATGCAGCCTGTAGGCGAACACATCATCAAAGTATGTGTTGGAACAGCTTGCCATGTGAAAGGTGCTGGACAAGTTTATGATGCATTTCGTCGTCATTTTAATTTGACCGGAAAGGAAGAAACTGATGCTTCACGAAAATACACCATCGAAAAAGTATCGTGCCTCGGTTGTTGCACCTTGGCTCCTGTGGTTCAGATCGATGAAATTACGTACGGGCATGTGGCATCAGATAAAGTCGTCAATGTACTTGCCGATTTCGAAAAGCATGCCGGAATTTCAAGCGGTAAAAAAGGCTTATTCCGAAATGTTGACGGAGAAGAGATTCAGGGCGAAATTAGACTGGGATTGGGTTCTTGCTGCGTTGCCTCCGGAAGTGAAGATGTAAAAAAAGCTGTTGAGGAAACGATTGCCGATTCCGGAATTCATATCAGTTTGAAAAATGTCGGATGTGTTGGCATGTGTCATCAGGTTCCACTGGTTGAAATTATACCAAAGGATGGGAAATCAATTTTGTATGCCAAGGTGAAACCTGAAGAAATACCGGGAATTATTGCCAACCATTTTAAACCTCAAAGTACTTTTGGAATGCTGAAAAGCAGCGTTTATAAGTTCTTTGAAAGCGTGCAGACCGATACGGTATGGGACGGCGTAAAACAATATTCGATTGATGCCCGCGAAAAGGCAGTGTCCGATTTTCTGGATCGCCAAATTCCAATTGCAACTCAGTATCGTGGTATTATTAATCCACTTGATATTGAAGAATACAAGAAGCACGAAGGTTTTGCTGCCATGAAAACCTGTTTATTTGACTTTTCTCCGGAAAAGATTATTGAAACCATTAAAGACAGTGGTTTGCGTGGAAGGGGAGGAGCCGGATTCCCGACAGGGATGAAATGGGATCTTGTTTCTTATAATCATTCGGATGTAAAATACCTGATTGTCAATGGTGATGAGGGAGATCCGGGCGCATTTATGGATAGAATGTTGCTTGAATCGTATCCGTATCGCGTAATTGAGGGAGCGGTAATTGCTGCGAAAGCGGTTGGTGCCACCCAGGGATTTTTCTACATACGTGCCGAATACCCTTTGGCCGTGAAGCGAATTCGTCAGGCTCTGATTTATTGCCGCGAAAATAATTACCTCGGCGAAAATATTTTGGGAAGCGGATTCTCCTTTGATATGACTATTTATGAAGGAGCAGGTGCTTTTGTTTGCGGTGAAGAGTCTGCATTAATGGCATCTATTGAGGGTGAACGAGGATTTCCACGCATTCGACCTCCTTTTCCTGCTGTGAGCGGTTTGTGGAAACAGCCTACGCTGATCAACAATACCGAAACTTTTGCACAGGTTTCGTACATCATTCGCGAAGGATCGGCCAAATTTGCTGGCATCGGAAGTGAAAAGAGCAAAGGCACCAAGGTATTTGCATTGGCTGGAAAGGTGAATCGGGGAGGACTGATTGAAGTCCCGATGGGAATTACCGTACGTCAGATTGTTGAAGAAATTGGCGGCGGTGTGCAAAATGGTAAAAAATTTAAGGCTGTTCAGATTGGGGGCCCTTCCGGAGGTTGTGTTCCGGCTGAATTGTATGATACGCCAATCGACTACGAATCGCTCCTGAAAGTTGGCGCGATGATGGGCTCGGGTGGTCTAGTTGTGCTTGATGAGGACGATTGCATGGTCGACATTGCCCGTTTCTTTCTGTCGTTCACTCAGAACGAATCCTGCGGAAAATGTACTTTCTGCCGCATCGGGACCAAACGAATGCTTGAAATCCTGAATAAGATCACTTCAGGTAAAGGAAAGTTACAGGATCTGAATGAACTGGAATATCTAGCCGACTGGACAAAAAAGGGTAGTTTGTGTGGATTGGGAAAATCGGCGCCAAACCCGATTCTATCGACTCTGAAATATTTCAGAGAAGAATACATTGCACACATCAATGGCAAATGTCCTTCGGGTAAATGTCAAAGCCTGATTAAATACCAGATCAACGATTTGTGTATCGGCTGCACCAAATGTGCTCAGAAATGCCCAACCAATGCCATTCTTTTCAAACCGCACGAAAAGCACGAAGTCATCACCGACCTCTGTATCAAGTGCGACGCCTGTAAACAGGTTTGCCCGGTTGACGCGGTGGAAATCGTGTAGAGACGCACGATCGTGCGTCTCCAGGTCGGTTGCGAAGATTTTGGATTTTGGAAATTGGTTATTGAATATTTTTCACAACAAACTAGCTCATGGAACCCAATAAAGACATAAAATCGGTTGCTGATTTTGTTAATTCTGTTTTTGATAAGATTACAAAGTTTAAAGAAGAAAATGAGGACGAATTGAGGTTCTGGTTTAGAGGAGAAGGTAGTGTCAACTTTAAAACGCCACTTGTTCCTTCAAGTTATCGTGTCTTAGCGGAGACTTTTGGCGAGAGGGTTGATGATTTATTCTTTTCTAAGAATATCAAACAAATAGAGAATAATACGGATGCTGAATTTAGACGAAAATCAGTACCATATATTAAGTCGAAAGGAATCGAGAATACTGGTTGGAATAGGTATTTTCTCATGCAACATTACAAGATCAATACACGACTTCTTGATTGGACAGAAAATTGTTTATTGGCATTGTTTTTTGCTTTAACTGATAAAACGAATGATGATGCCAGAGTTTGGATTTTAGAACCTTTTGAATTGAATAACAGCACTATTCAAACAATATTTAAGTGGGAGAAAATTTACAAAGCTGTTTTTTCAGGTAGTGAATGGAAAAAACCTCAAAGTTTAAGAAATGAAAAAGGAGAGATTAGAACTGATGAGTTGACTCGTCGTTATTTAAGAATGGATTTTAATTCAATCGATGGCGAAGATATTTCAAATGTTTATCATCCTCTGGCTATGTATCCTACTTATTTCGATGACAGAATGGCGGCTCAAAAATCTTGTTTTACAGTTTTTGGGAATAAAATAAATGGACTACTTTCCTTTCCCGAAAGCCAAAAGAAATTTTTAGATTTTGTTATCATTCCCAAGGATTTTAAACATTCAATCTTAGAAGAACTTAAATTGTTGGGCATAGATTTTACTAGTATTTATCCGGATTTAGATGGGTTGGGTACATCCATTAATCACAGATTCAAAAGGGAGTTCTTTGATAATAGAGAATCGATCTTTCATGTGTTTAAAAATTTTGGAGGAGAAGTTGTCACAGATGAAGAAGATTCAAATTAAATGTTTGAATTAACTCGTAACTCGAATCACGTAACCCGCAACAATTTTAAAATGATAAAATTAACCATTGATAATCACTTCGTTGAAGTTCCCGCCGGCACTTCTGTCTGGCAGGCTGCTCAATCCGTTGGCATTGAGATTCCGACCATGTGTTATTTGGAAGGAACCGAGCATTTCACCTCGTGCATGATTTGCCTGGTGAAAGACGCTAAAAACGGACGGTTTTTTGCATCCTGTTCAACGCCGGTTTTTGAAGGACAAAACATCATTACCAACGATGAGGAAACCATTGAATCGCGGAAAGCTGCCCTTGAATTGCTGTTGAGCGAACATGTGGGTGACTGCGAAGCGCCCTGCCAACTGGTTTGCCCGGCGCATATGAATATTCCGTTGATGAACCGCCTGATCGCCAAAAGCGATTTTGCCAACGCGCTGGAAGTGGTGAAACGCGACATTGCACTTCCTGCAATCCTCGGACGTATTTGTCCAGCACCCTGCGAAGCTGGCTGTCGCCGTAAACAGGTTGACGAATCGGTTTCGATTTGCTTGCTGAAACGATTTGTAGGAGATGAAGATCTGAAAAGTGAAAAACCTTTTCAACCCCAATTGGCAGAACCTTCAGACAAGAAAGTAGCTATCATAGGCGCTGGTCCCGCGGGATTAGCTGCTGCTTATTATTTGCAGATCAATGGTCATCAGGCTGTAATTTTTGAAAAGAACAGCAAGGCTGGTGGCGAATTGCTTCAGATTGATCAGGAAATATTACCTGCTGAAATCATTGATCAGGAAGTAGCTCAGATAGTGAAAATTGGAGTTCAACTTCGATTGAATGAATCGATTAATGAGTTTCGGTTTTTAGATTTACAGAAGGAGTTCGATGCAGTTGTAGTAGCCTTTGGGGCAGTTAAAGAAGATACATACGATTACGGATTAAAGACTAACAACACCGGAGTTATTGCTGATAAAACCAGTTACCTGACTTCTATCCCAAATGTTTTTGCCATCGGAAACTCTGTTAGGTACTCGAAAATGGCGGTACGGTCTGTTGGTCAGGGAAAAGAAGTGGCAACTGTGATCGATAATTATTTTAATACTTCAGAAATTAAGGGTTACCCAGAGCGATTTAATTCCAAATTTGGAAGACTGGCGGAGTCTGAATTTATTCAGTATAAAATGGATTCGGAAACAGCACCGCGCCAAAGGGCTGGCAAGGAAGGTTTTACAAAAGAAGCAGCAATCCGTGAAGCCAAACGGTGCATGCATTGCGATTGCCGAAATCCTGAGTCGTGTGTATTACGCGAATTATCTGATCGTTATCATGCTGTTCAGAAACGCTTTCAAGGCGACGAACGCTTTAACGTGGAGAAGTTTATTCAACGCGAAGGAATTGTTTATGAACCATCCAAGTGCATCAAATGTGGCATTTGTGTTCGTTTGACCCGCCAACACCAGGAAGAGTTTGGATTTACTTTTATCGGCCGCGGGTTCGATGTAAAAGTAGGTGTGCCGTTTAACGAAAGCGTTCAGAAAGGGTTGGAGAAAACGGCGGCCATTGTTGCCAGAGCTTGTCCAACTGGCGCACTTGCCATGTATAATAATGAGGAACAAATCTAGATTACCTAAATACCATTCTATGAAAACCACTTTAAGTATTGTTTGTATTTTGTTGTTATCGCTTTCTTCTGAAGCGAAAATAAAAGTACTCATTGTTGACGGCCAGAATAATCACGAGGTTTGGCCTAAATCTACTATCATGATGAAACAATACCTGGAAGAAACAGGTTTGTTTTCGGTAGACATCAAGCGTACTAAGAATACCTGGATGGGCGAACGTGAAAAAGCATATCTTCCATTAGCCGGTGTGGGCGAAACGCAGGATTTGAAAGAACCAAAATCTGATCCTGATTTTATACTTTCTTTCAAAAAATACGATGTAGTAGTTTCCAATTTTGGCTGGAGAGCCGCAGATTGGCCGGAAGCTACACAAAAGGCGCTAGAGGAATTTATGAAGAAGGGTGGTGGTTTTGTTTCGGTACATGCTGCCGACAACTCATTCCCAAACTGGCTTGAGTATAACAAAATGATTGGCCTTGGCGGTTGGGGCGACCGGACCGAAAAAGATGGGCCGTATGTTTATTATACCAACGAAGGCGAATTGGTTCGCGATTCAACGCCGGGCAGTGCCGGAGCGCATGGTCCACAACATATCATTCCGGTTACCATTCGTGTTGCCGACCATCCCATTACAAAAGGGTTGCCTAAGGTCTGGTTAACCGCTAAGGACGAATGTTATGCAAAATTACGTGGCCCGGGCGAGAATATGATCATTTTGGCCACTGGGAAAGACATGTCGGGAAAAGCGCCAACCGACAGAAACGAGCCGATGCTTATGGCGTTAACTTATGGAAAAGGACGAATTTTTCATACCACCCTTGGGCATGATGATTATTCATGCGAAAGTGTAGGATTCATCACTACTTTCTTACGTGGAGTTGAATGGGCCGCAACCGGCAAAGTTACACAGCCTGTTCCAGCTGATTTTCCAACCGCTAACGAGCAAAAAAGCCGGAAGTTTGAATTGAAGAAGTAAGTTGAATTTCGAGTTTTTTGAATTCTGTTCAACGAAAGCATTCTGAAGGGACTGGAGAAGACTGCGACAACAGTTGACAAGGCTTTTCCTGCCGGAGCGTTGGCGATGTTTGGCGAGGAGGAACAATTATCCTGATAAATGTTGAATCGTTACCAGTTAAAAGCATCCGGAATTTCATCAAATAGAGCTTTCCACTTCGGTACAACTTTACTGTCGATAGTTTTTATTGCAAACCATACAGACGGATGTTGAAAGCTAGTGATATGTTTCTTGAAACTATTTTTTAGATTCTCTTTTATTTGATCTAATGGAAGTGAATTATCTAGTAAATCATAAGGAGTGAGTAGATTTTCTATTTCTAATAGATTTTCTGCTTTTAAAAGGTCTGTGAGCAGTTTCATCCGTTGATAATAATAAATACCTGCGCTTTTCCTAGCTTCAATCAAAGTGTCTCGATGATTGAGCTGTAATATATCTAACGTTTTTTGAGCCTTATTTTGTTGCTTTTTGCTAAGATCTGGAAATAATTCAAATCTATGAGTCTGCATATTTAGAATCATGGATTTATTTGGATCTTCAATTCTTGGGTTGATAAAAGCTCCAGTTTTGTGTACTGGTTCAATTCCTCTTTTTACTTCGACTACATCATCATTATTATCCAGAACAAAACACTTGTCAAGCTTATAACCTGAATTACACTGTTTGCAAGCTAATAAGTAGTTACTCCAAATAAATGCTAATTCAGGAAAGAATGATTTGGGATAAATATGCTCAATATCATTGGCTTCATTTTGCTCACAATAATTGCAAATCTCAACAGAAACGCACATTTCAGTAAGCTTTTCTTTTAATTCACTAAAAGCATCGTGAGTTGCAAGTGAATTATTCTTAGCCGCCCAAAGAGATGCCGCCTTCTTTACCTTTTTCGCAAAATCGTTTTCAAGAGTTATCTCTTTTTGAAGTTCCGCCAGTATATCTTGAGACGCTTGTGTCAGATTATTATTTGAAACCAGTTGGAGCATCGGTGGATAGAATTTTTTGAAGTTCTTTTCTTTCTTTATCTTCTGCAGGGCTCGTTTTCCCTAATGCCGATTTGATATTTAACTTTCCTAACTTATCTAGTTTTTCGTTTGATTCTTCAGATCGAACAACATTTTCCCCAAATATCTCCGTTCCATATGCATCCAAGATATTACCATATATAAGCTTCTGTTTATCTATACCTATAATCTCCTGCGATTTCATATCGCTTCCAGGAGCAGAAAGTCGCCAAATACTACCTTTTTCACAGGCTCTGCAAACTAAAGGACTGTGTGTTGTTACAATAAACTGAATGTTTGGAAAATATTGAGTAAACCATTGTCCAATACGTGTTTGCCATGTTGGGTGTAGATGCGCATCTACTTCATCAATGAGGACTACTCCTGGTTTATTAATTATCATTTCTCCATTTAATATTTCTTTGAAGACCTCATCTTCTCCGTAAGTTTTAACCAGTTGACGTATAAGTTCGAAAATAAGACTTAACAAAGACCTAAAACCGTCGCTCAATTGATTGACATCTACCTTGCATCCATTCCCGTCAATGAATGAAACACCAGCAGAAGATATATCTTTTAATTGTGCATCATGAGGGAGAAGTCCTCCTTCATTTATAAATATTTTTAGTGCTTCTAAAGTTGTATTTGCTGAACCTAAGTTCTCAAAGCTTTGAAATTTCATAAATGATAACCATTCTAGGCTTTCAGTTAAAGCTACATCTTCTCCAAAGACAGAAAGATGAGCCGCTGCTCTTGGATTTGAATAATAAACTTTGGACCAGTCTTTATCACCTCCAGTAAAACGTCGAAAAGGGCCAAATGCAGTTGAAAACCAACCTGCTTTTCCACTCCAGATATACTCAAAAGGATTGACTCCATTTTTCCCATCCTTCTCAATCTTCCCAATTTCAAAGCCGGCACTCGATTCTTTCGTTATCTTAATAGATGCTTCAAATGGTTTCATTAGAGGTCTTTTCTGCCCAGAATACCCATCGTAATTTTGGTCTCTATGAATAGTCAAAGTGGTTTCTGAAGAATCAATTCCTTCTCGAATCCAGTTTAGTAATGGAAGTCTAAGGGCCTGAGCGTCAGTTGGTCCAATAAGCGCAAGAGCAATTGATCTGACGATACTTGATTTTCCAGCACCATTGTCTCCAATTAGTACATGCCACCCTGCTGGAGTTGAAAATGTCATTTCAAAATGGCTAATGGAGCGAATATTCTTAATCACGACTTTTTGGATGTACATATCCTTACTTTTTATAATACTCCAAATATAAACATTATTATTCCTTGATCAATAATCAATTTTATCGATTTGTTTCAAAGCAATTGGTATTTTTATAGCTTTGAAACTAAGCCAAAACAAAACAATAAAATCAATATGAATCTATCCCGTTTTTTGATCTTTCCTGTTTGTTGTATTTTTATTGCCTATTCTGCTATAGCTCAGTCCTGGACTATCTTCCGTGGCAATCAACAGCTTACCGGTGCCACTTCGGCCACCATTCCGGAGAAACCCAAATTACTCACCTCATATCAAACTGGTGACGACATTAAAGCCACGCCAGTTATTGACAGCCAAACCATATTTTGCGGATCGACTGATGGAACAATGTATGCGATTGGTTTCGACGGAAAACTGAAATGGAAATTCGTGTCGGGCAACTCGATTGAAGCTCCGGCATTGGTGATGGATGGTTCGGTGTTGTTTGGTCAGCTCGATGGATTGTTTTACCGCTTGGATGAGAAAACCGGAAAGGAAATCTGGAAATACAAAACCGACAACCAGATTATGGGTTCGGCCAACTGGCTGAAAGTCGGCAAACAAATACGCCTTTTTGTTGGCAGCTACGATTATAATCTGCATTGTTTTGGGTTCGATAAAGGCGACAGCATCTGGCGCTATGAATCGGATAATTACATCAACGGAGCTCCTGCGCTTTATGGGAAATATGCGGTTTTCGGTGGTTGTGATGGTTTTTTACACCTGGTAAATATTGAGACTGGGAAGGTGTTTAAAAAGATTCATTTAGAGACTTACATCGCTTCGTCACCTGTGATTGAAGGTAAGTTTGCTTATGTGGGCGATTACGAAGGAAAATTCTTCGGCATCGATCTGGATGCAGGTAAAATAGCATGGACTTATCACGAAAAAGATAAAAACCTTCCGTTTATAGCTTCTCCGGCTTTGAGTGGTAATTACATTGTTATTGGTAATCAGGATAAGTTTATTTACTGTTTTGATAAAACCAATGGCAAAGTCGTTTGGAAGGTAAAAACAAGCAATAGGGTCGAGTCTTCGTCGGTTATTGCCTCCGGAAAAGTAATTACCGGAACCATGGACGGAATGCTATATATTCATGATCTGAAAACCGGTGCCGAACTTTGGAAATACGAATTAGGAAGTCCCATTGTAGGAAGTCCGGCGGTTGTTTCAGGAAAGATTGTGGTTGGAGCAGGCGACGGACGGATTTATATATTTGGATAAATCTTCAGATTATTTTGGATAAATGATGTTGTAAATTAATCAAGTGGCATTAATTTTAAGCAACAAATAATTACATCTACGGTATTCTATGAAAAAAATAAAATTCCACTTCTTAGCTATACTTAGCGTCCTTTTAATTTCTTATTCCTGTGAATATTCTCCTTCCGAAATTCCTTTAACAGAAGTTAAAAAACCTTCAGATCAGGCGCCTTCTATTTCAATTGACTTAACTCCTGAAATGGATACGATAATGCTCAGTACTTCGGTTAATGTATCTTATAAGGTTGATGTTGGTTCTCTCACGATTTACGAGGTTAAATTTCTATTGG